>JAUIHJ010000297.1 GCA_030432015.1 bacterium | reverse complement strand
CGGCAACACGGCGATGTCGACGGGCCGCTTCGCCTGGAGTGCCGGCGACGCGACGAGGGCGCGGCGCAGTTCGACGGGCGGCCTCACCTGGCCCCAGTTTGGCGGCACGCACCCCAAGCCACTCGGCAATCGCATCGCGGCACGGATGATCGACCGGCTGATGACGCTGGCCTGGGAGCAGGATGCGAAAACGGCGGCGGAACCGCACCCGCTCCCACCGCCAATCGATGCAAATAGCTATTTTCGCGGTCGCTTCATTGCTGTGACGCGCGCAACGCCCGCCGGCACCGCGGAGGTCAAGGTTCCCGACTGGAAAGCCTTGGGGGGCGGCTTTCGCGGAAGATTCGGTGACACGAAGTTACTCTGCCTGGAAGGTGTCACCGCGGAATGCCAACTGACATTCTCCGGTACCGCCGTTGGTGCGTACGTGCTGGCAGGTCCTGACGCGGCCCAGGTTGCGGCCAGCGTGGACGGAGCACCCTTTCAAGTCGTTGACCTGTATCATCGTTTCAGCAAGGGCCTTCACTATCCGCGGACCGTCATGTTTGCGACCGATCTGGCGGACGGAGCGCACACGCTGACATTGCGTGTCGACAAGTCCGCGCCGCCGGGCCGGTCGGCGGCGCGAATTTTGAAATTCGTCGCGAACTAAGCCACACCGCTCGGCCACTTGTTGTCGCGGTTCGCGTTCGCGCCACTTCTCAGGCTGTCGATCAGTGCTACAGTATTTTGGTCACCCCCAAGGCTCGGTTGTCCTCGACTCCCCCCGCGACCAACCTCGTCGGCTTGCCACCACTCCGAATTCTTTGCTGAAAGCCAACTATGCGTGACCTGCTAACCCCCAAACAAGTCGCTCGCTCACTCGATGTGAGCGAGTCCTCCATCAAACGATGGTGCGACAAGGGGGACATTCCCACACAGTATACGGCAGGCGGACACCGGCGGATTGCCATACCCGCACTGCTGGAGTTTCTCCGCGAAAGGAAGTATGCGCTCGTCCACCCCGAAGCACTGGGCCTGCCGCCGACCAGCGGCCAAACCGCCCGAGTGGTGGAGCGGGCACGAGAACAGCTTATCGAAGCGTTGCTGACCGGAGATGACGGCCGGTGCCGCCAGATCGCGGTCGACCTCTATCTGGCGGAGCATAGCATCAGCCTGATCTGCGACGACGTCTTCGCCGCGGCGTTTCGGATCATTGGGGATCGGTGGGCCTGCGGGGAGGCCGAAGTTTATCAGGAACGGCGCGGATGCGAACTAACGTTGCGTCTCTTGCACGACTTACGGGGATTTCTCCCAGCCCCGCCCGCAGGCGCACCCACGGCGATTGGCGGAGCCGCGGCCGACGACCAATACAGCCTGGGAACGGCCATGGCGGAACTTGTTCTCCGTGATGCAAAATGGGATGCGACTTCGCTGGGCGACAATCTTCCCTTCGAGACCCTTTCTCAAGCGATCCGGGACCAACGCCCCAAGCTGTTTTGGCTCAGTTGCTCCCACATCGCCGATGAAGCAGGGTTCCTTGCCGGATACGGTAAGCTCTATGAAGAATATGGCATCGACGTGGCATTTGTCGTGGGCGGCTTCGCGCTGACCGAGAGCGTTCGCCAGCGGATGCGATACTCGGCGTATTGCGACACGATGCAGCACTTGGAGGGATTCGCACAGACGTTGCGCATCGCGGGCGAGAAAGAAAGCCGCGATTAGCGCAGATTTGGTAACTTGTCTGGCTGCATCGGCATCCTAAAAAGTGGTGTCCATTGATAGATGAATTCACCCGCTGGGAGCCGACCATGGATTGCCACCTTTCCACCATTCTCGCCGCCCTGCTGATAATGGGCCCTCTTTTGCCCGCCGGCTCCGCCGAATCACATGCCGAATCTTGGACGCAGTGGCGAGGTCCGCAGCGTGATGGTCAGGTCCTTGGCTCCACCTGGCCTCAACAACTTTCCGCCGACCGGCTGACCCTGAAATGGTCGGTGCCGCAAGGTCCGAGCTATTCGGGACCGATCGTGACGGGCGACCGCGTCTTTGTTACGGAGACCAAAAACAAGAAAATCGAGGTCGTCAGGGCGCTCGATAGGGCCACTGGCGAGCAGGTCTGGGAAACAGAATGGGAAGGGTCGCTGACAGTTCCTTTCTTCGCCGCTTCCAACGGATCATGGATTCGATCAACGCCAGTGTTCGACCATGGACGCCTTTACGTTGCCGGCATGAGGGACGTGCTGGTCTGTCTCGATGCCGAGTCGGGAAGAATCTTGTGGAAAGTTGATTTCCCCGCCACGACGGGATCGGCCGTTCCCAGCTTCGGGTGTGCTTCTTCGCCCCTCATTCACGGAGCCTTCGTGTTCCTGCAAGCGGGCGGCAGTCTGGCGAAGTTGAACAAGGAAACTGGCGCCATTGTCTGGCAAACGCTCAAGGATGGCGGCGGCATGACCGGCGGCGCATTCTCCTCGCCGATCGTCGCCACGATCGCTGGCGTCGAGCAACTCGTTGTGCAAACGCGGACTAAAATGGCAGGGGTAAACCCCGACGACGGGTCGGTCCTCTGGTCACAAAACGTGCCCGCATTTCGCGGGATGAATATTCTCCCACCGACCGTGATCGACGATTTCGTTTTCACCAGCTCCTATGGCGGGCGCTCGACCCTGTACGAAATCGCGTTGGAAGGATCCACCTGGACCGTGGAGGAGGCCTGGCGTCACAAGTCGCAGGGCTATATGTCGTCACCGCTGGTCATCGACGAGCACATCTATCTGCACCTACGCAACCAACGCTTCGTCTGCCTGAACGCAACGACCGGCGAGGAACGTTGGACCACTAAGCCGTACGGCAAATATTGGAGCATGGTCGCCAACAACGACACGATCTTGGCACTGGATCAACGGGGCGAGTTGCTCATGATCAAAGCCTCGCCGGAAGCGTTTCAGCTCGTCGGCAGCAGCACGGTCGCCGAAGATTCGTGGGCTCATCTGGCAATCATCAATAACGAATTGTTTGTTCGCGATCTCAAGGCGATGAAAGTTTTTGTCTGGAAGTGACGAATCGATCCAAGGCGAGCGACTCCGGAATGATCGGGCGCGACTTGCCCGGCCTTGAGCGGCCCCCATTTTCCTAAACAAGTCCCCACTTCTTTCGCAAGAACCATTCTCCCGACATCAGTCCGACCAGTAGCAAGAGCATCATCCACGAATCCAAGGCCGTGTCACCCAGTTGCCATTTGGACTCCACGTCGATTTCCAACGCGTCACGGCGTTCTTTGAGCTTCTGCATGAGATCGGGAAGTTGCTCCGGTGCCACGGGCTCTCCACCCGAGTCTTTCGTGAGATTCGCGATTCTGGCCATGAGGGGATAATCGGTGGCAGGATTGCTGAGTTCGACGTCGCGATCCAGAATCTGAAATGTGGTGCGGGCGCTGCCAATGGTCGCCCCTTGCCGAATCACATTCAATTCAACCAGGTAGTCGCCCGGCGTCGTCACGGCGTCCATGGAACCAGCAAATTCATCATCATCCGCCGTTAGCACGACGGGTTGCCTTGTTCCGTCGGGCCCGACGATTTCCGCCGTGAACGTGGCGTCGGTGATGACCTCGCCGGTAGGTGTGGTGGCCCCCGCAACAAAGGAAATTGGGCTGCCCGGATTGTAACGCCGCTGGTCCAGCTTGACCCACACATCGTGCTTCGCCAGATCCTCGCGACTGGCCAGCCATAGCACGGCCTGACGCCAAAAGCGGCGATGTTCGGACTGTCGGCCAAATTGCCACCAGCGGATCGTGCTGTTTCCGGCGAATGCGAGCACCCGCCCCCGACCATAGGCACCTGCAATCAGCAACGGCACTTCGCCGGGCGCGTCCGCCAGGACACGCCCGGTCGGTTTCACACCCAGTTTGTTGGCCCCTTTCAGGGGCGGCAGGGACCTCCAGATCTCCAAGTTCTTGTCGCCGGCCGCCAGCCTGGTGACGGGATGGTCACCCGTGGGCTGCATCTGCAGGTCGCCCCAAACATGCAGGTCTCGGACCACCGGCGCGGCCGCGCCCAGATCCTGGCGTTCGAATCGGCCCATGGTAATCGGAAGCACATCCGCCAACGAGGTTTTCTGGTACCCTCCTGGACCAAAGCTGTTAAAGCCGCCCAACATCATCAGCCCCTTGCCCTGTTCGACAAGCTTCTGGAGCGCCTCGTTGCTCGGGTCGCCCAAGACGGCTGCGTCAATATTTTCAATCAAAATGACATCGAAATCCGCCGATCGCAAGGCAGCCATGATGACCGCGTCACGCCCGGACCGAGCAGGATTGACGTAGACATCTTGCAGCTGGATGTCAGCTGAGGCATCGAGCGAACGTCGTAGCAGGCGTTGTTCACCCAACAGATCGCCGTACAGATACAGGACACGCAAACCACCTTCCAAGACGGTCACGAAGGCGCTGAGTTCGTTATTGCGCGTGACCAGTTCCCCCGGTTGCTTGGCCGCCCGCAGCGTTACCTTGTACTGCCCTGGACGTTCAGGTGTGAACATGGTCGCCACGGGGATCTGTTCACCGTCTTCGCGGGCCGTGACCTGTTGCGGTCCCAGCGTCCGCTTATTGCCGCTGGGATCTTCCACAATCAGGCTGACCGGAATCGCCTGGTTGACATACCCGCGGACGCGGAGACTGCCCTTGACGTTCAGTTCGTTCTTGACGAAGACGGTGTACTGTTCGGGCAGATTCTCCAGCACGACGTCACGTGCCTGGGCGCTGTTACCAACCGGTCCAAAGGCAACCGAGTAGAGTGGATATTGCATGCGGGCGATTTCACGCGCCGTCTGTTGCACTTCGATCTGCGGTGAAAAGGCTGTTTGTGAACCGTCCCCCAAGACAATAATGCCCACAACGCGTTGCCCCAATTCGCGCTGCACCGCTTCATGCAGCGTCGATCCCAGATCGGTTTGATCGCCGATTGGACCAGCTGGAAATGCGATGCCGCCACTTCCGAATTCGATCGGATGCAATTGCTGGTCGTATGCATACAACCTGACTTGCAGGCGGTCCGACAGTGCCTGAAGATCGCCCTCGATCGCCTTCAGGGCCGCTCGTTGAGCCTGCCAACGCGTATTTGATCCGCTGGCGCCGGGCAACTGCATGCTGCGCGATTGATCGAACAGGATCACCACGACGCCCGACTGCGGTTGCCGCGAAGTGCTGACCAGGGTCGGGCGCAGCATTCCCACCAGCAACAGCAGGAGCACAGCAAATCGCAGCCCGGTCAACACTAGGCGGCGTCGGATTGATATTTTCCTGAAACTGGGGCCCAACAATAACAGCGCTGCCAACCCCAAGGTCAGCACGGCGACCAGCGGGAAGCTGTTGAAGATCGGGTTGACGTTCCATTGGGTCATTGTGTTGCGTGCAGTTGGTCGTGCTGGCTAGAAAGCTCGGATTCTTGATGGCTCGGCAACCGTGTCTACCCACGAGACAAACAACTGCCACGGCCGCCGGGTCGGCGAATGATCGCCCTGTCGTCACGTCGGCTGGCGATAAAAACGGTTGGCGAAGAGGTGTTCCAGCCCGACGACGATCACCAGCAGCACCATCAGGTAGGGATAGAACTCACGGCCGACGCGCGCCTGCCCGACTTCCAATACAATCTCATCCTTGTTACGGGCTAATTGGTAGCGATCTTTGCCCAGCAATTCGTCAAGCTGCACCCTGGAGAGTCGCCGCAGGTCGCTTTCCCGCGGCGCCAAGTTGACGGCAAAACCTCGGGCGACCGGGCCTCCGAGAAACCCTTTGAGTCGATACGCGCCGGCGCGGTCGGTGGCCCGCACCGTAAGCAGGTCCTGATGCGCGGTCACGTCCAACGGTTCATCATGCGGTGGAAAAAGGTCATAGCGATCTGGATACGCACCCGTCTGATTGGGAATCTGCACCGTTTCACCCACCAAGTAATTCAACCGCTGATCGTTCGTGCCGGCCAGGTATCGAATTGTTTCATTGATCAAGACGAAGTAAGGCCAATTCACTTCGCTGGTCGGGAGTTCGTTCCAGCACGTGCGACCTGCCGGACGAAGCGGATCGGATACGGGCGTGGTCCACGTCAGGACGCGTCCGGTTCCGTGCACCGTTTCCACGATTGCCGGCTTCCCGTTGCTCAGCGCAGCCACGCGCGTTGTGTTGGATCCGAGCTCGTCGAGCACCCAGTGCAGAAAAACGGGCGAGGCATCCCAAGGGACGCTGGTCGCCTGGTCGCGAAATGGCGCCAGGACGGGATGATCATACCGGGTAGGCGCCAGAAACAGATCTCGCTCGGGCGATCGCCAGATACGCGCCAGCTTGCCCCCCACCAGGCGGCGCGGCACTTCAGAATTGAACGACGTCGTGGCGGCCGCGTTGTGGCCCAGAAATATGCCCAGGCCACCGCCATGTTCCACGAAACGGGCCATCCGCTCCCACTGCGTCGGCGTCAGCGGACTGGGATCGACCAGCGCGACCACCGCATAGTTTTGCAGGATGTGGTTTTCGAGATCGCCCTGACTGATCACCGTGCATTGAAAGCGAGCTCGATTGGTTTCGCGATATTCGAAGGGCGCGATCGCCTCGGTCAGCAGCGATTCATTCACACCGCTCGGCGCAACAACCAGCACTGGCCAGGATTCCACCACGTTGACCGTAAAGTAGCGCTGATTGTCGATTGCCAGATTGTCGTCTTGTGTCAGACGAACCGAACCCTGGTGCACGCCGACGGGCAGGCCGCGGACGCGAAAGCGAATCTTCTTGGAGGCGTCCTGTGCCAGCTCAATTTCGTGTCGATCCCGCCGCACCGCCCGCGGCAGGATCGTCTCGCCGTCGACGATGATCGGCTTGTCCGGATCCGGCTCCTCGACAAATAGTTCGACCCTACTTTGCCCCCCTGCGCCGACTGCCGCCACTTCGGCCTCCACGATCAGGTCGTTGTCGCCAGCGAGGGTTTCCGCTGATAATTGCAACCCGCTCAGGGCAACATTTCGAGGTGCCTCGACGCCAACATCCACGACGTACACGGTCACCTCACGGGCGTCATCCAAGGCCGCCCGCAACGCGCCCGACTGATCGTCCTGCCAGGAAGAACGTGTCAAATCCGTGAAGACGTACACCTCTTTCCGCGCCTTATCGTTGGTCGCCAGCAAGCGGAGGGCTTTGCGGATCGCCCTGGGAAGCGGCTCCCGACCGCCCTCGGGCTGCAACCTTGAAACGGCCTTCCGTGCCGCCGAGAGGTCGACCGAAAAAAGCGCCGGCTCTGGTCTTGCCTCGACCACCGCCACATCGCTTTCCAAGGAGAATTGGCCAATCAACCAGGTTGCGGTCTCGCGTGCGACATCCAGGCGGGTCTGATTCTGGTACCGGTACATCATCGCGGGGGACGAGTCGATCACCAGCGCGGCGGCGACCGGAGCCTGCTGGTCGCCCAGCAAAACGCGGGGCCCCGTCCGAAGACTTCCGATGGTGTTGACTGCCAAGGCGATCAGCAACAATCCGCTCAACGCAGCCAAGATCCCGATCAACAATCGACCCTTGCGTTGCATCAGCGTAAAGATCAGGCAGCCACCCACCAGCCCCAACGTCACCAACAAGCCAGCCGACATCAGCCAACCGGCAACGGCGGTCGAATCAACGCTCGGCCGCGCCAGCGCGAACACGATCACCGCGACCGCCAGGCAGCGCAGGGCCAGCAGCAACCAATGCCGCAGTTGCAACGTGCGTCGATTGGTTTCACGTCGGTGTTGGAGAAACTGCAACGCCGGGAATGGCAGATGCTTGGGTTTCTGTCGCATGACCAGGTGCAGTACGATCGGAATGGCCGTGCAGATGCCGCCCAGCAATAATGAGAGGTTGACGAAGGCCATCAGTGGTTCAACCCCTTGCGCGGCGGCTGAGTAAGTATTCGAGCAGCGCCTTGTCGAATTGCATGCTCGTATCCAGCGGCACATAGTCGATGCCGCTTTGCCTGCAGTTGCGTTGAAACTCCTGACGAAAGTCGGTGATTTCCTGCAAGTAATCCTGGCGGAAACTGGTGGCGTCGACTTCCACGCGCTGATGGGTCTCCGGGTCTTCAAATTCGACCAACCCGTCGAACGGAAAACTGACCTCCGCTTCGTCCAGGATGTGAAACAGAATCACGTCGTGGCCGCCGTGGCGTAATTGACGCAGGGACCGCATGATCTCCGCCGGGTCTCCCAGCAAATCCGAAAACAGCATCACCAGGCTGCGATGTCGCAACATGGCGGCGATTTGGGTCAAGCACTTTGCGATCTCGGTCTGACCGGTCGGCTTGAGATTCGCCAGGTGCGACAGCACGTTGCCAAGTTGTGATCGTTTGGACTTGGGGGCCAGGCAGTCACGCAGTCGATCATCAAACGTGATCAGGCCGACTGGGTCTTGCTGGTGGACCATCAGGTAACACAAGGCCGCCGCCAGGCAGATGGCATAGTCGAACTTCGTCAACTCCTGGCGGTGTGTGTATCCCATCGACTGGCTAAGGTCCATCGCCAGATAGCCGGTGATATTCGTTTCTGCTTCGAACTTCTTGATGTAGTACTTATCCGTCTTCGCGTACACCAGCCAGTCAATATCCTTGGGATCGTCTCCGTGGCTATAGCGGCGGTGCTCGCTGAATTCGACCGAGAAGCCGTGAAACGGGCTGGCATGTAAACCCTGCAAGAAGCCTTTGACGACGAACTGGGCGCGCAGATCCAACCGCTTGATCTGATTGATCACCTCCGGCTTCAGGTATTTCTCGACCGCGGCCATGCTACGCACCTCGCGGAGGAGGAGGTGGTGGCGTCGGCGGAGCTGCTGGGGCCGGGGCCGGCGCCGGCGGGGTGGCGAACTTCGGAATATCGGGCTCGGGCGTTTGCTCCAGCAGTTTCAAAACAACGTCTTCGGCCGTCATCCCTTCGGCCTGGGCCTGAAAGTTGGTGCTCAGCCGATGGCGTAAGACCGGCACGGCGATCTTCTTCACGTCGTCCACGGCAACGGAAAAGCGTCCGTCCATGGCGGCGATGGCTTTGCCGCCGTTGATCAGAAATTGTCCGGCGCGAGGTCCCGCCCCCCAGTCCACCAATTCTCGAACGAAGTCCGGCGCCGTGGGATCCGCGGGTCGCGTCGCCCGCACCAGACAGGCCACGTACTTGATAATAAACTCGCTGACGGCGACGGAACTGACCAGCTTCTGCACATTCACGATTGCTCGCGCGGAAAGAACCTTGCTGACATCGACCTTTTCATTGCGTGTGGTGCTGGATAGGATCCGTTCCTCTTCGTCCGCCGACGGATACCCCACCTTGATATTGAACATGAAGCGATCCAGCTGCGCTTCCGGCAGCGGGTAGGTTCCTTCCTGC
>JAUIHJ010000296.1 GCA_030432015.1 bacterium | reverse complement strand
GCGATAGTGCTTCCGTGCGAGCTGTTGGACCGTGTCCGTTTCATACTTGGCTAGAATCTTGCGTTTCCGCTCCAGCAGCATTGCCAACAGGGCATCGATACTGGGGCCGAAACCGGCGATCTGGCTGGGGTCGAGACGGATCGCCTTGGCCAGCTCTTCGTCGGTCAATTGCCGCCGGCTGCCGAACATCAGCATGTGCTCGAAGGCCGGCGAGACCGCATCGGGGGGCGGCTGTGTCGGACTGGGGAACTGGCCCGGATCGTACTTCTGGTAGGTGTGGATGATGCCACCGACCCGACGCTGTTTGGCCTTTTTATTCAATTTCGTACACCTGCGAGCCGTGGGACTGCGAGCGAGAAATCTGGTCCAGCGAATACAATCCTGCCAGGACGAATTCAACGCACGACGCCCGCATCTGCTCGACTTCCGCGGCGTTGACCTCGAATGCCTTGTTCCAGATCGGTGGCACGCGTTTGAGGCGTTCCGCATATTGGCTCGACGGCAGCATGTCGCCCACTTCGATCTTCACGCCGCGGCCAAAGATCTGCCCAATCTCGTCTAGGCCGTGACGATCGACATATTCCTCGAACACCGTTTGAATAGCCTCGGCAATGACGCTATCGAGCACTTGCCGTTCGGACATCTGATGGCTCCCCATCAGTTCCAACTCCAGCTTGCCCAAGGATGACGAGTACAAATGGCCCAAATCGCTGATACGAGGCACGGCCGGTGATTCGCCCAACACAACGGCGCGGCGGCGGGCCGAAGCAACCATCGTTCGGTAATTGGCGATGCTAAACCGGGCGCTCACGCCCGATTGGTGGTCGATGTACTTCGACTTGCGGGCCTGCACGGTGATTTGCTCGATGATCTCCCGCATGAAGTATGGTACGGCGACGGGATAATCGCCCCCCAGGTCCAACCCGGCCTCTTGTTCCATGATTTGAATTCCCAGCGCCCGGTCGCGGGGATAGTGGGTATGAATCACCGAACCAATCCGGTCCTTGAGCTGCGGAATCACCTTGCCGCTGCGGTTGTACGTGGATGGATTGGCGCTGAACAGGAGCAGGACGTCGATGTCGAAACGTACCGGAAAGCCTCGGATCTGCACGTCGCGTTCTTCCAGAATGTTGAACATCCCCACCTGGACGAGTTCGTCGAGTTCCGGGAGTTCGTTCATCGCAAAGATGCCGCGGTGCATTCGCGGGATGAGACCGAAGTGCAATGCCTCTTCGGTTGACATGCTGACACCGCCCGCCAATTTGGCAGGATCGATCTCGCCGACGACGTCCGCAAACTTGGTACCTGGCGACAACCGCTCGGCATAGCGATCGTCGCGATGCCACCAGGCGATCGGAATTTGGTCGGCCTCATGCTCCGCGACAAATGCCTTCCCCGCTCGGCTGATCGGATGCAACGGATCTTCATGAAACGGCGTGCCCGGAATGTCGAGATACGGGATCCACGGATCCAGGAACTGGACCAACGACCGCATCAACCGGCTCTTGGCTTGCCCTTTTTCGCCGAGAAACAGCATGTCATGGCCGGCAATGACCGCGAGGTTGATCTCTGGAATCACGGTCTCATCGTAGCCGACAATTCCCGGGTAAAGGTCATCTCCGGCGGCCATTCGAACGAGCAGGTGTTCACGGAGTTCGTCTTTGATGGTCCGCGAGACCCAACCGCTGTCGAGTAACTGACGAAGATTCGTTGGCAGATCGGACGGCGGAATGGGTGGCGACATAGAGGCTGCGTTTTCTCAAGGGACAGAATGCCATGAGTTCGCATTATAGCGCAGGGCAACGGCGTGCCAAGCGTTGCGGCATCAGCCGAGGTTCACCAAGACGCAACGCGTGACCTGCCCAGACGCATTCTCGCCACCGTGTACTCAGGCAGCTTTAGGCAGCGCCGTCCGCGATTGCCCACCGCCAAGTTCAGCCAAATCGGCGTCCACCATCATCGTCACCAACTCCTGGAAGTTGACGCGCGGTTTCCAGCCCAGTTTCTCACGCGCCTTGGTGGGGTCGGCCACGAGCAGGTCGACCTCCGCGGGCCGATAGAACCTCGGATCGATAACCACGTAGTCGTGCCAATCCAGGTCAACGTGGGAAAACGCAGCCTCAACGAATTGCTCAACCTCGTACGTTTCACCCGTGCCGACCACGAAGTCATCCGCTTCATCTTGCTGCAACATGCGCCACATGGCTTCGACATAATCACCGGCAAAGCCCCAGTCGCGCTTGGCCTTCAAGTTGCCCAGTCGAAGTTCGTCGGCCAACCCCAGTTTGATTTGCGCGACCGTCCGTGTGATTTTTCGCGTCACGAATTCATGCCCGCGGCGCGGAGATTCGTGATTGAACAGAATGCCCGAACAGGCAAAAAGTTCATAGCTTTCTCGATAGTTCACCGTGATCCAGTGACCATAAACTTTGGCCACGGAATAGGGGCTGCGTGGCCAGAACGGTGTGGACTCGCGTTGCGGCGTCTCCTGCACCCGCCCGAACATTTCGCTCGAACTGGCTTGGTAGAACCGAATCGTGGGATCGACCTGACGAATCGCATCCAGGATGCGGGTCACTCCCAGCCCGGTGATTTCGGCCGTCAGCAGGGGCTGTGACCAACTGGTGGGTACGAAGCTTTGCGCAGCCAAGTTGTAGATTTCGGTCGGACGAATCTGCTGCACCAAATCGGTCAGCGAGAACTGGTCCATCATGTCGCCGCAATGAACCGTCATCCGGTCGGTCAGGTGGGCGATCCGCTGCAAGTTGTTGGTACTGGCCCGTCGCGCGACACCATGAACGTCGTAGCCTTTCTCCAGTAACAACTCGGCCAGGTAGGAGCCATCTTGACCTGTGATGCCGGTAATCAGTGCGATCTTGCTCATCGAAGCGACTGTCCTTGTATGCAATCAGGTGAGGAACCCCTTCCCGAGGGACCAGACGATGCGGAAAGGGCGACGGATCGTAGTGAAAACGCCAGATTTCCGCAATGCGGACTCGGCCGTGAAAAATCCGTACGCCCCCCGGTCGTGCACGGCCCGATCATGATGTGGATCGGCGTTGACCTCCGTGTCGATCGAGGTTGCTAGCAGCCCGTCACTAGGTCGATGCGACCGCACCAGCCGCCAGAGACGTTGCCACACGCCTGGCATGACCGTCCAGAACATCTGGCATAATTGGGGTAATCCGTCCGCTGCGGGGTTGCCGATACTTCGTGAAGACGGTGGGGTGGATCAATTCTCTTGATCCGGAACCAATCACAGGTTCTGGTGGCCGTTTGGCCCCCCATCGTGACGCAGGCCCTTAACCCAATCAGCGACCATGAAGCGGGGAATCGAAGCTCGCCGCGCCGTACGTGCGCGCTCCAACGACACGTTGAGTGGTCGCCGCGCGACTACTTGGCGGTCTGCCATTCTGATCTGCGTCCTGCTGGCCAGCGTGGGAACTGCCGCGATCTGGGCGGTGGAGAGGGGCGTCGTAACGTCTGCCTCGTCAGACCCAGCCCGCGTCGGCACGAGCCAGCCGCCCGCCGTGGTGCCACCACCGGTCGTTGTCCCGCCGCTGGCTCAGGATTCCACCGCTGCCTCGCCTCCGGGTCCAGCATCCCCTCCGGCGCCCAGCTCCCAACCAACCAGGGTTCGCATTCCCGCCTCCAGAAACGGGACGACCGATATCGATCTGGAATTCTGGGTCGAATGGGGCGGTGGCGAGCCGCGCGCCTGGTTCGGCACGCTTCGTCTCGATCGGGGACGGATCAAAACCGCACGGGGGCATGGCCTGCTCGCGGACGCGCCTGGCGCGACATTTCTGGAAGACAATCTGGTAACCATTTCGCCCCGGCTGCCCCGCTCATTCGACAGCGTGCTGGTTCAAGTGCGGGCACCGCGTGACGCCAATCTGCAGGTCAGCTACGTAGCCAACGGGGCGACCTCGGCCGGCTTCGAGGCCGAGATCCCCTTGCAGGACATCCTCCAAACGACGCAGCACCGCAGGCTGGACGAGCATGACAACAAGTTGATCATTCGACGCACCAAGAGCGACTCTTTGCGGATTCAATCGGCGCGTGCATCGATGGTCTTTGAACCGAACGAATTGTTTGAATTCTCCGTGTTACCGAACGCGGTCGACTGCACGCAGGCCCAGCCGCAGTGCCGCGTGGAACTCCAACCAGCACGCTCGGACGCGACGCTGTGGTTCGACCAGCATGCCGCCGCCCGGAGAGCCGATGGATCGATCCTGCCTGCGGGCCCGTTTCAACTCATCATGCCGCGCCAGGAAGGCGTCTACGACCTCTTACTCACGCTGGAAGGAACGGGACGCTGGCGGAGGGTGCAGGTGGTCGTTGCGTCATCCGGAACGAGCGCGGGGGAGGTCGCAGAGGTTGGCACGAACGACAAACCGACGCCGCGTTTTCAAGTCGCGGAAGTACTTGACCCTGCCAACCCAATGAAACCGCTGGCGACAAATCCAAATGCCACACTCTTCCACGTTCGCGAAACTCCCCGGCACCCCACATCGCATGGCCAGGTAGCGCCCGTCCGCCGATTTGACCAGGACCTGGTGGAAATCGAAAGCGATGGCTGGCTGGCGTTGCCTGTGCCGGTAACGCAACCCGGTCAGCCGCACGTGCTGGAGATTGAATACCCCAACGACAGCCTGCAAACGCTGGGGATCGCAATCCACGAGCCGGGAAGTCCACGTCCCACACTGGATACGGGGCTCAAAACGTCGGTCGTCAGTAGCGCGGCAAAGCCAGGTCTGGTTACCTATCGGGTAACATTTTGGCCGCGAACCACGGCGCCCACGCTGATCCTGGCGAATCGGGATGCCGAGCACGCAGCGGCGACGGGGCCAATCCGCGTATTTGCCGGAGCCGACCGCTTGCCAGAATCCGGCAATAGACCACCTCCTAACGGAAGGTTGCTGGCCGCACATCTAGATACCGCATCATTTCCCGAGCTGTTTTCAGCGACGCTGCGGGTCGATCCGGAGAGTGGGCGGCAGCTCCACGATTGGGTGACGTTCTTCGAGGGAGCCCAACGCCTGATCGAAGTCCTCAAGTACCGGGGCTACAACGGGGCCGTGGTGCCTGTGCTCTCCGACGGCGGATCGCTCTATCCAAGCCCCCTCTTGGAGCCAACCCCCCTTTATGACGACGGCATCTTCTTTGCCACATCACAAGATCCGACTCACAAAGATGTGCTGGAAATGCTGCTGCGGATGTTTGATCGGGAAGGACTCCGGCTGGTCCCTTCCGTCAAGTTCACCGGCACCTTGCCGGCCCTGGAGGCCCTGCGTCGGCGCGGCGACCGGCCGTCGATCCACTTGGTAAATAGCGCGGGCCAGCGGTGGCGGCCGGACGCGGATTCCTTGGGCGCCGGCACCCACTACAATCCGCTCGACGAGGAAGTTCAGGCTGCGATGAGTGACGTTGTGGCGGAACTGGCCGCAAGGTACGCGGCGCATAATTCGTTCGCCGGCATCGCCATCGACCTCGCGGCGAACAGTTACGCGACGTTGCCTGGCCCCGATTGGGGTGCGGATCCGGCCACACGGAAGCGTTTCGATGCAGCTCGCGACGCGACTTCGACCCCGGCAATCGACGCAGGACGCTTGCACCAGGCGTGGCTATCCTGGCGGGCCGAGCGACTGACGGAAATGTACGCAAAAATGAACCGTAACCTTGGTTCGCATGCAGACGAGGCGCGGCTCTACCTGTTGGGCTCCGCAATCCATGAGACCGCAATCGCCGCCAAAGTGCGCGAGGGGGAGGTGGCACCGAGCGGCCTAACCGCAGGCAGCGCGTTGCTGGCCCTGGGACTCGACACCGAGTCGTTGCGTGAACAAGGAATCGTCTTCTTAGCGCCACGCCAACCGACCGTGGTGGAGACTGGTCAAATCGATCTCGATCATGCCTGGGATCGCGATTATACCTTGCTGTTTGGCGAGCACGCCGGCCGTGTAACTGGCAGTCTGCTGGACTACCCCACGCAGGAATTCGACACCCGCACGCACGCCAACCAGTTGCCGATCCAGAACCTGATGGCAGCGACGCGCACGCAACTCGCCGCGGCCGGACCACGAAGCCGTCAGGGGCTCGCCCACGCACTGGCGTCCCTCGATAGCCGTGCCGTTTTCGACGGGGCCTGGCAATCGCCCAGTGATGAACGCCTGTGGCGGGACATGGCGATCGCCTACCGCCGACTACCCGATCTGCCATTCGACACCGTATCGCCACCGGTCGGCTCCAAGACGCAGCCGGTTGTGATCCGTCGAGCAAAGTCCGATGACAAAACGATTTTCTATCTTGTCAATGACTCGCCCAGGCCTGTGGGGACCAGGATTGGTCTCGGCGGGGATCCGGCGCTGAAACTCAAATCCATCTCGACAACCGCCTTGCCCCCACTCGAAAAGACCGAGCATGGGACGTCCCTCCTATTCGTATTGCGGCCGTATCAGTTGGTCGCCTTTGAAGCATCGTTGCCGGACACCACCGTGGTCGCCTGGGAGACGCTCGTCGATCCGCAGGTCGTCGCTGACCTGAGGCGGCAACTCGAGCGACTCGAGGGCTCGGTTACCGCGCGACGCGAATATCCCAGGTTGACCAACTCCGACTTTGATCAGGTTACAACATCGCAGGACGTTCCCGGTTGGGTGTTTGGACAGGGCGAAGGCATGAATGTCCAGATCGATGCCGACACGTCCCGTCATGGCACCCAAGCTTTGCATTTGAGCAGCGAAACGCCGGCCGGCTGGTCCAGCGGTCCGGTTGTCTGGTTGCGCAGCGCGTGGTTTGCGCCCCCCGCCAGCGGTCGTCTGGCCTTTGGCGGTTGGCTGAAGACGCGTGACTTCGGGCAGCAGCCGCATGTCCGCCTGTTGGTCGAGGGGCGGTTACCGAATGACACCTTGGTGCGACGCGAACGCGTCTTCGGCGTCGCGAGGAATGAACCGGACACCCTGCCGCTCGGTGCTGACTGGGAATACCACACGGTGCTGGCCGAAGGTCTGCCAGCCGACATCGAGGAAATCCGGGTCGGGATCGATTTGCGAGGCACCGGCGACGTCTGGGTCGACCACGTCGCGATTCACGACGTCTGGCTCAATGAACAAGAGCAGCATGGGCTCCAACGGGACATCGGCATCGCCACCGAGATGCTGCAAGCAGGTCGAATTTCCGATGTCCAGCACTTGCTGAATTCTCCCTATGCTCAATATGTGTTCGCCAACTTGGAACCGCTCGCGAAGGACGAACCCGTGCCGCCTGCCGCGTCGCCGGTGTCCGAAGCGATCCAGCAACCGCCAGCGGTCACGGCGCCGCCAAGCCTCGACACGCCCGCAACACCCGACCTGCTGGCGAATCCCGTTCCGTCTGAAACGTCCATTGCGAGCGAAGTCCCCGTGGCTCCCGACGCACCGGTGACACCAGAGGCGTCCTCGCTTCCCGACACCCCGGTAACTCGCGGCGTGACGGAAACGATCGGCGACACCCCACCGGGCGCCGAACGCGATTCGCCGTTCCCAGTGGGGGCGTATCCGGCTCAGACATCGCCGAACGTGGCGACATCGTCGTCCGCGAACGGACCGGTAGGGACCGGAACGCGGTCGGCGCAGACGCCGCGGACACTCGAAGCGTTTGGCGATGAACCACGTCCTCTCAGGCATGCGAGTGAGTCCGGAAATCCGTTGGCGGAGCCGCGCCCCGATAATCCATCGCCTGGTCCGTCCGCACGCTCAAGCCGATTTCCCGCGGGCCGCACAGCAGCCTCCGGCGATTCCCGCGTGGCACCATCCCGCACCACATCGGCAGCGACCCGACGGCCAGAAACCATCGACACCTCGGCCACGCCAGCCGCTACCGAAGCCAGAGCGGAACCGGAGTCATGGCTCGACAAGATCAAGAACTTCAAGTTCAAGCTGCCGGAGCGTCCCGCACCGCCGCCTCGCACGCAACGGTCCCACGCGAGCCGTTCGATGTTTGGCTGGCTCGACGGGAGCGAATAGCCACGGAGTACCCGGTCAGAATTCGGCGTGCTGCGACCCCGGCATAACCTGTCAACTCGGACGACGAAAGGAAGTTCGCAGTGAATCAACAACAGTTCCAGGCCATGGTGTTGCCCTGGGCGGAAAAGTTTGGTGTTGGCGTCGTTCAGGTTCTGCTGCTCTTGCTGTTGGCCTGGTTTGCCGCCGGCTGGACACGTCGGATTATCGAACGTTCGCTGACGCGGGTAAATTTCGACGTAACGTTGACCCGTTTTTTTGCCTCGCTGAGCCGGTGGCTGGTGCTGCTGGTGGCGATGCTGGGATGCCTCAGCATCTTCGGGGTCGAGACCACCAGCGTCGCAGCGGTCATCGGTGCGGCCGGTTTGGCCGTGGGGCTGGCATTTCAAGGTGCCCTCTCCAACTTTGCCGCTGGGATCATGCTTCTGGTCTTCCGCCCGTTTAAGGTCGGCGATTGCGTCACCATCGCCGGCCAGACGGGCAAGATCGATTCGATCGAGTTGTTCACGTCGGCCCTGGACACCTTCGACAACCGCCGATTCGTGATCCCCAACAGCGCCATTTTCGGCACCGTCATCGAAAATACGACGCACCACCCGATTCGCCGCGCCGAAGTTGCGGTGGGGGTTGATTATGCCGCCGATATCGATCGAACCCGGTTGGTGCTGACCTCCGCTGCCTTTCAAGTTCCAGGCCGGCTCGAGGACCCCGCGCCTGCAGTCGTGCTGGTTGATCTGGGCGCCTCCGCCGTAAACTGGTCCGTGCGTGTCTGGGCTCGGACGTCCGAATTCGGCGACGTGAAGCAGGCCATGATCCGTTCGGTCAAGCTGGCATTGGACGAAGCAAAAATCAGCATTCCCTACCCACAGATGGATGTACATTTGGATCGCCCCACCTCGCCGGCAGGTACAGGTTCGCCGGCCGGTAATGAATAGCCGGCGGGCCAGGAAATACGCTGTCGCTGCTAGCGATCTTGGCTGACTTGGTGGGATTTGCTACAAGGTCGCGTCGCGCGGCGGTGTGCCGTTGGTGTCGCGACGCTGGGGCTCATCGGCGTCAACGCCCGCCACAGTTTGCTGATCGAGTCGCCGTTTGCGGACCATGTCACTGGCCGAGGGATGGACTACTGATGAAAAACTTCATGCGGGCAGTGCGGCTCGCATTACGCTATCGGGTTACCATTGCCGCAGTCTTTGTCAGTTCGCTTCTCGTGGGTCTGCTGTGGGGTGCCAATATCACGGCGGTTTACCCCTTTGTCCAGGTTGTTTTTCGCGGACAATCGATGCACGAGTGGGTTGACCAACAAGTTTCCGCGGCCCAGACAAATGCCAGCGAACTGGAAAGCTCGCTGGCAACGTTGCGCTCGCAACCCACCCCGGATGATCAGCGCGAGCTGG
>JAUIHJ010000295.1 GCA_030432015.1 bacterium | reverse complement strand
CCGGCAACCGCGACAAATACGCCCTTGTGGGCCACGATATTTTCGTGCCGGGCAAATTCGAGCGCTCGATCGACCAACTCCTGACTGTATGGTTCGCACATATCGGGAAAGCGCGGCCCCAGGCGGTCGTCGTTGATCCCAATCAACGGATTGTCGCCCATCAAGTTGATATGGTCTTCAATGACCATCAGGTCGCCTTCACGAAAGTAGGGATTCATCCCACCGCAGGCGTTGGAAACGACCAGTAGGTCCGCACCCATGGCTTGCATGACGCGTACCGGCAGAGTGATTTGCTTGAGCGGATAGCCTTCATACATGTGAAAGCGACCCTCCATCGCCATCACCGGCAATCCTTCCAGCCGGCCACAGACCAGCCGCCCACGGTGGCTGGTCGCGGTCGAACGCGGGAAATGGGGGATCTCTTCGTATTCCAGAGAAGCCTCTTCTTCGATCTCTTCGACCAGGCCGCCCAGGCCGGTCCCCAAGATGATTCCAGCCCGCGGGGCGTCGTCCCATTTACCCTTGATGGTGGCGACGGCTTCTTGAATCTGGTCGTACAGCTCGAGCATGCGTTTTCTTCCAGCGGCGAGAGGTCAAGGAGGACGGCGAAACGCCAAGCGCACTGGTGTCGCTTGGCAGGGGGCAAGCCTACCGCACGCGGCCCTGCACGGGCAAGTAGTGTGCAGGATAAGTAGGAGTAAGCCGTGCCGGTCCGCGACCGCATCGTTTCTGAGGGGTGCGCTCACAGCCGTTTTGGCCCCGCTACTGCGCCGGTTCTCGCGGTGGTGGCGGTCCGAATTCTTGAGCCCATTTCTGCAGCACTTTTTGGGCGGCGGGCGTACCGTAATTTTCCAGCTTGCCGGCACGGATTATGTTGTTCGTGATTTCGCCGATCCGTTTTCGGGCCGCTTCATTCTTCGCGACATACGCTTCGACCGCCGCGGCGGCGACCTTGACCTGTTCGTCGGTTGCTGACTTCTGAATCACGGCCCGCAGCAAGGACTCCATGTTCGGATCCTGCCTGCGCCCCTTCGAATTCTTCGCATCCGGTCGGCCACGAACCAGGCCCAATTGCGCCAAACTGGGAACCGGACCACCCCCCAGGACGTCGACAATCGCCTTGGCGATCCTGGGGCCATCCGCCTGGGCGCTCGGCTGCACCAGGGCGAAGTTCGCGGTCACCTTGTTCTGCTTGCCGATGATGACGGTCAGGGTCACGTTGCGATTCAGGCCGTACGCGCCCGGGCCCTCGCGCCCATCGTCTGAAATGCCGACGGGGACGTTCTTGGGTAACGCGTGCGGCGCCCGCTTCATCCAGTTTTCGGTCTCCGTGACGTCACCACTCAGGAAGACCACACCGGCGGTCAAGCCGTCTTTCGCACGCTGCGAAGCGTAGGACATGATTCCCCGCGTCAACCCGATCGAAGGCCGCGTGACGCTGTGGACGAAGAAGATGACCAACGGCTTGCCGTTAGCTTGCGTGACCAGATCGAATTCCTTGTCGGCCTGGTCCCCCAGCACACCGCGGGCGACAAACGAAGTGAGCGGCTCGCCAACCTGGGGTCCGGAAAAGACTTCCTCGTCCGCCGCGACAGCGAAACCGGCCGACAGGAAGTACGACGCGAAGAACAGCACGCAGCGGGAGGGTGACATGGAACAGGATTCCTTCGGGGATTTGTGGCAATTGGGAATTCGTTGTAAGGCAAGATTGCGGTTGCACGGCGACCGATGAGTATATCCGACCGCCAGCCACCAACTCCACCAGAATTCCGCGGGCGGCTGCCAAGTGACCCATCGACGTCGCGACTCAATGCCTCATAAAGGGGACAGCCATAATACGATCACAAGGCAGCCATGGAACATAAAGGAACATATAGGGGACAGCCATAATACGATCACGAGAACACCAGATTGGCCTGACAGGATTACGCTGCTTCGCCACTTGATTGTCGCTAGTGGCCTTCAGCGGCGGTCGAATCCACCGCCCATCGCGACAGGGGCGCAGCTCGGCGCGATGACATTGGGCTGCGCCTGCGATTTGCTTAAGAGAAATGCAGCGGTGGCTAACCCACGACTGCTGATAACAAGACCGCGCCGGGTGCTTGCATGTAACTCTGCCCGCGTCGAGTCGCTTCGGAAGTTAAGCTGTCGGCATTACCAGCCGCCCGCTTGAACAGCTTGCCGAATTTCTTCACCAAGTCGCACCAGCCTCGTGGATCCACCTCGAGTCGCTCGAAGATCGGAGCCAGTTCTGTTGGTACCGTGCCCCGTTTCTTCGCTCGCAACTGCCGGCCTGTCCAGTCCAGCAGCTCCAGGTACTGCGATAAAGACATCGACAGGAACCCCTTCAAACTGGCTCGCCGACCGGAGTCGCTGGCATCCGGCCCTGGGGAGTCTGACTTTTCGTTGATCTCTATAGGGCTCATCCAGCCGCTCTTCCTGCGCCGGCGGCTTCGCTCCCAGGCATGGGTTGCCCGATACCGTTTCGCTCGCGACGCTTTCTTGGTCACGGGATTCTCGTCAGCCCTTTGTCGTAGATCATCGATTCGATCTTTCGCGCCGGTGTACTCTGCTTCCTCGGGTGATGTTGCCAGCGCCGCCCGTACGGGATTCAAATCAACATAGGCGGCACACGCCAGCAACGAAGCCTCGTCCAACAGCAGCTGAGCCTTGAAGCGTCCCTCCCAAAACCGACCGCTGCATTCATCTTCACGATTCGCACGCCGCGCAATATTTTCAGCGGTGCACCGCATCCACCAACTGACATCCGACAGCCGCCGCCGCACCTCGGCGAGCCTCTCGGCGTTGCCTGTAATCACCTTGAGCTCTGCATCCGTTGGCTCTTCAGCCGAGTCATCCTCCAGTCGCCGTCCGGGATACAGTCGCAGCCAGCGGCGTGCCGCCTCATCATCGCTCCAAGTCGCCACCACATCCGGCCGGCTGCGGAGAACCACATGCAGGTGGTTTGACATTACCGTGTAGGTAAGGCAGTCGATCCCAAAGGCGGAGGCCAGGAATTCCATCCGATCGCGGATCCAACGCCGACGGTGCTCAAAAGACTTTCCCGACACGCGGTCTTCGCCACATAAGAACGCCCGCCGTACACACCGCTGCACGGCATGAATTACCTGCACCTCATTGGGATTGAGGTACTCCCCCCGAGCTTGCCGCGGCATAGCGATGCTCCTGTCAAAGACTCCGCGTCAACTTACAAAAGGGAAGTGTAACCGACGATTGCAGTAAGGGCAATAGAAGTATGGGTGTCCCTATTAGGGAGGTCGAATTTGGCCGGCCCCATGTGAATTAACCAGGTGAACCGCGTTACAATGGAGGGATGCCAAAACGACCTTCACGACTCCTGGTCTGCTGTATGGGGATCTTCGTGATCGCCATGTGCTCCATTCGACCGCCGCTAGCGACGGCGGACGATGAGTATCTGCTCGAAGAGCGCGGCCATTGGTCGCTGCTGCCGCGCGCCGACGTCCAACTGCCTGCACGATCTGACTCGGACGAAGACCGTTGGATTCGGGGCGCCATCGACGCGTTTGTGCGAGCCGAACTGCGCTCCCGCGACCTCGAACCTGCGCCAGCCGCAGATCGCAGCACGCTGATCCGCCGCCTCTACTTTCAGATGCTGGGGATCCCGCCTACGCCCCAACAGATCGCCGACTTTGCCAATGATGCAGCGCCGGATGCTTACCAACGGCTGGTCGATCGATTGCTCGCCAGCCCGCATTACGGCGAGCAGTGGGGGCAGCATTGGTTGGACGTCGTCCGCTACGCCGAGACGGAAGGCTTCGAATACGACCGGTATCGACCTGGTGCCTGGCGTTTTCGGGATTATGTGATTCGCGCGATGAACGCCGACAAGCCGTACGATCAGTTTGTAACCGAACAGTTGGCGGGCGACGAATTCGAAACGGCAAACCAGGAGGCCTTGGTCGCGGCCGGCTTCCACCGTCTGGGCCCCGTCCGCCGCAACGCGGGCAACGCCGCGGTTGCCTTCAGTCGTAATGAAATTTTGACCGAACGGACCAATGCCATCGGGACCGCGTTTCTTGGCCTCACGGTCGGGTGCGCACGCTGCCACGACCACATGTTCGATCCCATTCGCCAGGCCGACTATTATCGTTTGCAGGCATTTCTGGCCGCCAGTTTCGAGTCCAATCTGGAAGTGGCCAGCGACGAAGCCAAGCAGGCGTGGGCGGAGCGGAACAAGGCGTCGACAGACGAAATCGACAAGATCAAAGCGCAACTGAATCGGGCGACCGGTGAAGATGAGGAACGGTTGCTCGGCGAGTTAAATGCGGCACAGGCTCGGGCGCCAGCCCCGCTCCCGACGATCTCGACGGTTCAAAACGACGCGGCCAAGCGAACCGCCATTCACTTGTTGCAGCGTGGCGACCCGGACCGCAAAGCCGAACCGCTCGGCATGCGAGCGCTGGGCGTGTTGCTTCCCGAGGGCACCGCGGGATTGCCGGATGACACGCCGAACCCGAAGACACATTTAGCAAAGTGGATCACCACTGCCGAGCATCCCCTCACGGCGCGGGTCATCGTCAACCGGCTCTGGCAATATCACTTCGGGACGGGACTGGTCGCCACGGCCAACGATTTTGGAGTCAACGGCGAGGAACCCAGCCACGCAGCATTGCTCGACTTTCTCGCGAATCGGTTGATCGAGTACGATTGGCACTTGAAACCGCTTCACCGCATGATCTTGATGAGCAGCACGTATCGGCAGGCATCGCGGTCGCCGCTTGCCGATACGGCCCATGAGATCGACCCGGACAATCGGTTGCTGTGGCATTTCCCTCGGCGCCGTCTGGCGGCCGAAGAAGTTCGCGACGCGATGCTGGCCGTCGCGGGTCAATTGAACATGACGGCAGGCGGCCCCAGTGTCATCGTGCCGGTGGATCAAGAACTTATCGATCTGTTGTATAAGCCGTCGCAATGGGAGGTGACGGCCAACGGAGTCGAGCATCTTCGGCGCTCGGTCTACCTGATTGCCAAGCGGAACTTGCGTCTCCCTTTGCTTGAGGTATTTGATCAGCCTGATCTGCAAACAAGTTGCGCACGACGTGAGTCTTCGACCCACGCGCCCCAGTCGCTTGAATTGCTCAATGGCACGCTATCGAACCAACTGGCCGAGTTGTTCGCCGCGCGGTTGCTCGCTGAAGCCGGCTCGACGCACGAAAATATGGTCGACCTGGCCTTTGCACTGGCGGTCGGCCGCGCGCCCAGCGCGCAAGAGCGAAAGATCGCGGTGGAGTTTCTGGCCGAGCAGCCGCTTCGCGAATTCGCCTTGGCAATGTTCAATTTGAATGCTTTCCTTTACGTCGAGTAAGATCAGGGTGAAGTTGCGATGGTGCTGAGACCAAACCATGTTGTCCGACCTTCGCGACGCGCATTTCTGCGCGATTCATTTTGCGGCCTGGGATCGTTGGCCTTCATGACGATGGGACGCAACGCGCTACGGGCCGATCACCGGAATCCGCTGGCAGCCAAGGCACCTCCGCGTACGGACGCGAAAGCCAAGTCCGTTATTTTTCTGTTCATGGCGGGCGGTCCGAGCCACTTAGAGACGTTTGATCCCAAGCCGCTGTTAAACACGCTTCACGGCAAGCCCCGTCCGGCGAGTTTCGGTGATGCGAAGTATCAGTTCGTCGCAACCGACGCAAAACTGCTGGGCTGCCACCGAAAGTTTGCCCGCTTCGGCGAGTGCGGCATGGAGGTCTCCGATCTGTTCCCGCACACGTCCGCCTGCGTCGACGAGCTCGGCGTGATTCGCTCCTGCCACGGAGACAAAGTGGTTCACTCGGCAGCCCAGTATGAACTCCACACCGGTCGAACCAGTCCCGGGTTCCCCAGTATGGGGTCCTGGGCTGTGTACGGCCTCGGTTCGGAAAGCGATGCGTTGCCGGCGTACGTCGTCATGCCCGATCCGGACGGTGCCCTGGAGGCGGGCCAGCCAATGTACACCAATGGCTTCCTACCCGCCGTTTATCAACCGACGATGTTCCGCGCTGGCTCGACGCCCGTCCGAAACCTCAGCTTGCCCCACGGAGTTCCGCTGGACCAACGTCAACAAACGATGCGCCTAATTCGCGACCTGAACGCTGCGAACTTGGACGCGGACAATGACGAGTTTGCCGCGCGCCTGAACGCCTACGAGCTGGCATTCAAGATGCAGATGCAGGCACCGGAAGTGTTTGATCTGTCCGCCGAGCCCCAACATACGCTCGACTTATACGGCGTCGGCACCGAACCGACCGACGATTACGCGCGGCGTTGCCTGTTGGCGCGACGTCTCGTCGAAAACGGGGTTCGCTTCAGCGTCGTCGTTTCTGGGGGCGGCCCGGGCAACAAGCAATGGGATGCGCATAAGGACATCGAGGAAAACCACCTGCGCATGGCGGCGCAGGTCGATCGACCGATCGCCGGGTTGTTACAAGATCTCAAGCAACGCGGTCTGCTCGACAGCACCCTGGTGATCTGGGGTGGCGAGTTTGGTCGCTCGCCTGAGGCCCAGGGTGGCGTGGGGCGCGATCACCACAATCTTGGGTTTTCGATGTGGATGGCCGGCGGCGGTGTCAAAGGCGGACAGGTCATTGGCGCGACCGACGAGATTGGCTTGCGGGCCGTCGAATCGCCATACCATTTCCGTGACATTCACGCCACCATCCTGCACCTGCTTGGTTTCGATCAAGACGAGCTAACCTATCCCCACCTGGGGCGCGACGAGCGGCTGACGGAGATCCAAGGCGACGTGATCGGGCAACTCGTCTAGCGACCTCGATCATCTGGGCATGACAAGTCGGAAATTCGAGCTCGCGGATTCGCCATTGGCGTCCAAGAAAAGACGCGCAACGAATGCCGTCGCCTGGGGGACTGGGTCAATTCCGGGCGTTTGGAAAGCGGCATTCGCATACCTGAACCTGACGTTGCCAAGTGCCGCGCGAGCTTTTGCCTGAATCTCCGCCCAGGCGCCAGCGCTTTCGAACGCCGTTCGCAGCTCGTCCGCCCAGTTCGATTCCAGAGGTTCGCGCCCTCTGAGCGTGAGCGAACCTGATGATTGGCATGGCGCCATAATACGATATCTTGGTTGTCCCGGCCTGCATCTCCTGGCCTGCATCGGCGTCTCGACGTTTACTCGCAAACTGACCGGAGCGACTCAAATGAACTGCATTGGAAGTGGGGTGTCATGTCTCGTTGCGGCGCTTGCGATTGGCTCCGTCGCGGGAGGAACGTCGAGTGCCGCCATGCCAGAACAACCGCTGAACGTCGTGTTCTTTCTGGTCGATGATCTAGGCTGGACCGACCTGGGCTGTTACGGCAGTGATTTTTATCGGACGCCGCATATCGATCAGCTCGCCGCGGAGGGGACCAGGTTCACACAGAATTACGCGGCCTGCAATGCCTGCTCGCCGACACGCGGGGCGTTGATGACCGGCATGTACCCGGCCCGCACGCGTCTGACCGATTGGATTCCCGGCTGGAGCAAACAGTACGGTGGTTTTCCACTCCTGCCGCCGAAGTGGACGCAGCACTTGGAGCAACACCATACGTCGTTAGCCGAGGCGCTTCGCGACACAGGTTACACAACCGTGCATCTGGGGAAGTGGCATCTCGGAGGTGTCGGCAACCTTCCCGAAGACCACGGCTTTGACATCAACGTCGGCGGATCCATTCGAGGATTGCCAAAGAGTTATCACTTTCCCTATGGCGGCGAGGCGATGAAGTGGGGAAGTCATTTACCTGAGTCGCAGCGCGAAGGACGTTACCTCACGGATCGTTTGGCCGACGAAGCGGTCGCCGTGATCGACCGTACGAAAGACCAACCGTTCTTCCTTTATTTCTCATTTTACGCCGTGCATGCTCCGATTCAGGGCCGCCCGGACCTTGTCGAACAAACCAAGCGACGGCCCCGGGGAGAACGGCACAAGAATCCCGAGTATGCCGCGATGGTAGAAGCGGTCGACGAAGCCGTTGGGCGCGTACGGGCTCAACTTGAACTCAGCGGTGTCGCCGACCGTACCCTCATCGTGTTCACATCTGACAACGGCGGTGTTCACCGCGGGACGAGCAACAACGCTCCGCTGCGCGGCGAAAAAGGACAGCACTGGGAGGGCGGCACACGTGTCCCCGCCATCGTCCTTTGGCCCGGCGTGACCCTGCCCGGCGCGGTTTGCCACGAGCAGGTCATCACGATGGACTACTATCCGACCATCCTCGACATTGTCGGCGCGCCTGGTAACGCGGAACACAATGCGAACATCGATGGCGTCTCGCTCGTTCCGATATTAAAGGACCCCGCGACGTCGCTTGGCCGCGAGGCACTGTACTGGCACTACCCGCACTATAACCCGTTCGTCGGCGTTCCCTATGGTGCGGTGCGCGCTGACAACTACAAGTTGATCGAGTATTACGAGGACGGTCGTCTGGAACTGTACGACTTGACAGATGACTTGGGCGAGGAACGCAACCTCGTTGAGCTGCGACCGGAAGTCACCGCGCGGCTGAAGCAACTGTTGCACGACCACCGTGATCACATGGAGGCCCAGATGCCCACTCCGAATTCGGATTTCAAGGTAACGCAATAGATTGCCGCGCCGAATAAAACGCCGGCCAACTCGCAACGATCGATCACTCGTCACGAATCGATCACTCGTCACGAATCGGGCAGCGACGGAGCGCGCGGCATCGCGTGTCCGAGGGAACGAAACGACGCGGCGGGCAGGCCGGGAGAAGTCGGATACCGTGCCGAGATCGGCGAGGAAGATCGCGGGACCGCAATCCACCAATGCGAGCAGCAATGAGTTTTACTGAGCCGGTTACCCGCCAAATTCGGTGAGGCGGCCAACGTGGAGTCTTCGGATCGTCGCTGCGCGCGTAGGCATGCGCAGCGCCGGTAGGGGCGAGCGGGACCACTTCGGCGAATCAATTCCGCCGCCTCAGTCCGGCGGACGCCTTTGGACCAATCGCAATTCCCAGTGAACGGTCGCGCTGTCGCGAACGCGAGAACAGGATCAGGAAAGACGCCGCCACGGACCTCAGCAGACGACTTTGCGGGAGGGGCAGAACCTCATCAGTGTATCTGGCCAAGCGATGCTAAGTCGCTCGTTGACTCACCGCCACGAACGGACGCGATACCACAGCCCACCCGCACCTTGCACGGCAGCGTCGCCGGTCAGCGTCATTCCGTAGCTGGGTGTGCACGTCGCGCAGGTCGGCGACGTTCCAACGCCAAAACCCTCAAAGCCACCGATGTTCGTCCAGACGTGGCCGGCAATGCCGTTGGCAGCCATATATTCCGCTTCGGCCTGGCAGGCCTCTTGATCGCTCGCGGAGCCGTGGTTGCTGTAGCTGTTCGTCGGATACGTTTGATAGGTCTGATAGGTCTGATAAGTGTTCGAGCGGAACCGGCGCCAACGGG
>JAUIHJ010000294.1 GCA_030432015.1 bacterium | reverse complement strand
TGCCGGTCGGCATGTCGCGTTCCGAGTTGATCTTGCGGGCGACGATTTCGCATCCGCATTGCCACACCACGATCGTCGGCACCTGCAATCCGTCGCACCTGGCCGAAAATCTCGCCGCGGTATCCCGGGGCCCGCTGCCCAGCGATCTCTACCAGCAAATCGTGTCTCGGGTGGCAGCGTTGGACTGAATGCCGTTTCCTTCTCACTAAATTTGGAATGCCAGCAATGCCAACCGAGACACGGATCGTCGCTCCGGGACCGGACGAGCGAACGGTTCAGACGGCTGCCGGAGAAACGCTCACGGTACCCAGCGATTGGGCACTGTTGCCACCCGGCGATGCGGGCCTGACGCGGCGTGTCAAAGCGGGGGGCCCGAGTTGGACCGTGCAGGAGAAGAAAGGGCGCCGCACATTTTCTCGCGGCGTCTGGGCGCCGTCCGCTCGGATCGCCCAGGTCCGTGCGGATCTCGAGGCCGAGCGGGCGACCCCTTCGTATGCGAAGCGACGCCAGGCAGATGCACTGCGACGGACCGCCAAGCAGGCACGGTATGTCGACGATTTTCGCGACGCTGTCGTCACATTTCTTGATTTTTCCCATCCTCATGAGGCGGTCGGGCTGCGCCTGGCCGATGCAGTGGTGGCCCACGCCACGCCGGTCGGAAGCGGCACCGTTGCGCGGACCGAACGGATTCCCATTGCCCAACGTGCCGAAGCGGCCGTCATTGCCTGGCTGCGTCATCAGACGACGGCCTACGACGAGATGAAAATCGCCCGAGTCAAAGGAAGACGACGCGAAGTCCGACGGATGCTCGCCGAACAGTCTCGCTTGCTGTTGCTAGCATATCGGCAAGGGGCACGCGTCGAACCCAGGGAATGCCCCCTGCATCAAGCGCTGCAACGAATCGATCGTGACGCGTGAAACCTGCCTGGGGCGCCAGGCAGGCGGCACTGATGGAACCGGCTGTGAATCGTGAAATTCACTGTTTTCTGGCGATTTCGCGACGAATGTTGGCTTGGCGTGCCCCGACTCGCCGGGTGAATCCGCGCGGTGGAGTCCACCAAACAGGGTGATCCGCTGGTTCGTAAGTCCGGTGACTGCTTCCGGTTGCTATATCTAGGCTGCTCTGTATAATCGACCGTTTGCGGTGGTCTGCGGGCCTGCAGGCTCGGAGAACCACGTTGATGAATTCTAAAGGAATCGGACGAAATGGCTGAAGGTACGATTAAGCGGTTGACGGACAAGGGATTTGGATTTATCGACTCGGGTGCTGGTGAAGACATGTTTTTTCATCATTCGAGCCTCGATGGCGTACGATTCGAAGAGCTACGCGAAGGCCAGCGAGTTTCATTTACAGAAGGCCAAGGTCCGAAGGGTCCGCGTGCCGAAAATGTTAAAGTAGTCTGAACGTCGGCCGCCTCGTGAAAACGACGATTTTCGGCCGCTCACGGGTGGTTTACGTCTTGGATTTTCGTGCAAACAGGAGAACTGATGGTTAGTATGCGTGTTCGCGACCGCGAATCGATTCAGGAAGCGGTCCGCCGGTTCCGCAAGCTGGTAGAGCGGAGCGGTTTGAAGAGAGAAATGCGACGTCGGCAGTTTTATGAGAAGCCAAGTGAAACCAAGCGGCGTGCTCGGTTGCGTGCTGAGCGTCGGGCGTTGAGTGCTCGACGGGCTCTCACGAAATCCAGATAGGGCAATTCGCCCAGCTCTTACTACGGCCTGGAAGGCGTTGCATGACGCCTCGGCCGTTGCTGCGCTGTGGAAGCTGTCGCAGCGATTTTCCTGGTAGGCGGAATTGGCCAGCCCAGTTTCTGGCCGGAAACGGGAAGGAATTTCGCGCCCCGAATTGCTTCGGCCAGTGCGCGTGTCTGCACTTTGCGAGCATATTCGCACATGGTGCGATGTGGAATCACGCGGAGTTTGCGAGATTCTCTCGAAGCGCATCCTTCGGCGCACGCTTTGCGAACGTCAGTTTCCATCGAGTTATCGCCATTGGGCCCCTGAGAATCATTTGAGGTCGCTTGGTGCGACAGGCACCTCGCAAAGGAAGGATGGCATAATGGCAAAGCTCTTGACGACTTCCGCTTCCACCAATGCCAAGGTTCCTGCCGTCAATTCCTTGGGTGTTGCAACACCGCGTGCCGCTTCCAGTTCCGTGGACGAACTACTCAAGTTCCTCAGCAACCCGGCCAGTTATCGCGAGCGAACCGCGGCCGTTCAGTTCGTCGAAACGCACATTTCCTGGTTGTTTTTTACGGACCATTTTGTCTACAAGTTGAAGAAGCCGCTCAGCTTCGAGTTCTTGGACTTCAGTACCGTTGAGAAACGGAAGCTGGCGTGTTCGCAAGAGGTCGAATTGAATCGCCGGCTCGCGCGTGATGCGTATCTGGGCGTGGTGCCGATTGTCCGCCTGGCCAGCGGCACGCTTGGGATGGATCGCTCCGGCACACCGGTCGACTGGCTCGTCAAGATGCATCGTTTGCCTGCCGACAAATCGATGGACGTCCTGCTGCAACAGGGCCAGCTCGATGCCCGCACCCTTGGCTTGGTCGCCAGCCCCCTGACGAAATTTTATGGCCAACTGCCGCCGGTTTCGCTGGCGGTTACCGATTATCACCAGCGGATCGAACGCCATATTATTGCCAATCGCGATGCGCTGTTGGCGGCGTCGCATCAATTTGACGCCGATCAGGTCGCAAGAATTCATGACCTGCAGCACCGCTTCTTGAAACTCGCCCCCGATCTGCTGGCGGATCGCGTTTTGGATGGCAGGATCATCGAAGGCCATGGCGATCTACGGCCGGAACATATCTTCCTGACGTCGCCCCCCGTCATCATCGACTGCATTGAATTCAGTGCCGAATTCCGCACGTTGGATGTTGTCGACGAGTTGTCTTTTCTCTGCATGGAAAGCGATGCTCTCGGCGCGAAATGGGTTGGCGAATTGGTGCTCGAACATTATCTGCGTGCCAGCGGAGACCAGCCTCCCGCGGTGCTGCTCAGCTTCTATCGCGCCTATCGGGCCTGTGTGCGAGCAAAAGTTTTTGCGCTTCGTGCCGATCAGTTGCCTGCGCCGGAGCGCGAGGAGGCGGTATCCAAAGCGCAAACGTATTTGCAACTCGCGGATTCGTATGCCAGCGAACTGGGGGCTCCCGTCGTACTGTTGGTGCGTGGACTTTCGGGAACCGGCAAGTCCACGATTGCCGAACTGATCAGCCAGGAGATTGGGGTGCCGCTGCTGCAAACTGACGTGATTCGCAGAAAGTTGTTTCCCGACCTTCAGGCGAGCATGACGTACAACGGCGGCAGTTACAGTCTCGAAAACCGCGCACGTGTTTATCGAGCATTACATCGCGAAGCGGAGCAGTTTGTCTCTCACGGTCGATCGGTGGTACTCGACGGCACTTACCTGACGCGAGAAAGTCGCCAGGGCGCCGCAGCACTTGCCCAACAGCACGGTGCCGAACTCCTCAGCGTTCGTTGCGATTGCCCGGATGCCGTGGCGGCCGAACGCATCCGCTCGCGGGCGCTGCGCCCAGATGCGATCTCTGATGCAGATCCGGGATTCCCCATCCTGCAACGTGTTGACGAGGAGCCAGACGCACCTGACACGCGAACGATCGACGTCGATACGTCGCTCAGTTCGGTGCAACCGCTCCGCGCGATACTTGCCGCGCTGCGCGCTGCTTGTCTTCCCGAACTTGCCCAGTGACAGGCGCAGCGCACGCCGATTTAGCCCGTACGCTTCTAGGAACGTTGGCAGATGAGGCGTCCAACGGGCCCAAAAATTCCGTCGCCGAACGGCGGAACATTGCCGAGCTCACGTTCCGGCGAAGGTAACTTTCTCGTTTAATGTCCCGACGGCCGTTGCGGCGTGTCGTCTTATCGATGCTGCTCGAGCAGCCATGCATAAAAATCCGGGTTGTCGTACGTTGCGGTCCATGAATCGTGGCCGGCGTCGGGGTAGATCGTAAATTTGATGTCGGCCCCCTGCTTCTCCAGGGCATCGACCATGTCCTGAGAGCGTTTGAGCGGCACGGCCTGATCCTTGGCACCGTGGAAAACCCAAATCGGCAGCGATTTCAAATCGCGGGCCCAGAACGTCTCCCCGCCACCGCAAACCGGTGCGATTGCCGCAAATCGCTGCGGCGAATAATTGGCCAGCGCCCAGGTGCCAAAGCCCCCCATGCTGAGCCCGGTGATATAGATCCGGTCCCTGTCGACTTTGTGATCGGTCTCGATTTGATCCAACAGTGCGGCCAGTTCAGGTGCCTGCCAGCGATGCTTGGCGGGGCACTGCGGCGAGACGACAATGAACGGGAAGTGCTTGCCCTGGCTAATCAATTTGGGAGGACCATGAACTTTGACCAACTCCAAATCGTCTCCCCGTTCTCCCGAACCATGGAGAAACAGCACCAGCGGCCACGCCGGGCGATTCTCGTAGTCCTGTGGAAGGTAGAGCAGGTAGTTCATTTGAACCTTCAGCGGGCGATCGAGTTTGAGTGCCCGTTGTGCATCTTCGGTCTCCTCGGCACGGGTCACATTGGTCAGAAGGGTGGCCAAGGTGCAGACGGCGACGAGCGTCCAACCCAGGCAAGCTCGAACAAGAATTGATTGCACGGGGAGTCCTTCACGTTGATCGATTCGAATGCAAAACCGCGGTCATGCGACCGCACGGAAAAATTCTCCCACGCCAAGGTTGGCGCGTCAAATTGTTGCCTGGCGCGTTCAGCAACTGCTGCAGGACCGGAACAGGACCTTGTCGGTTCTTCAACGACATGACCGAGCGTCAATCGGCGACAATCGGTGGACTGGCTCGTTCTTCGCAGTCGAATGGATCGGGTCGGGAAACAGGGTTTGTCGGCCAAAAAAACTGCCAGTCCCCCGCGCCGCGGGACAAATCGCGTGGTTTGGAAAACACAAGAGCCCTGGAGGCACGAGGGCGGAAGGTGAATGCCGATGACGCGCGGGTTATAATTTGGGCCGAACGACGCTGCTTGCCGTGACGGCGAAAATGCCTGGGGCAACCCCGCGCGTCGCCGTGGTAACACAATGCGAAACCAAATTCCATGTCCCCTTGTTGAGTTGATGATGCAACCTTGGACAAGTTTACTCCCGCCGATCCAATGGCGCATCACGCCGCGTTGGCCACGTGGGGGGCGTCTTGTATGGCGTACGATGATCACCCTGTTCTGCGGCGCGGTGCCGATCTGCCAGTCCGCCACCCGTGCTGACGAACGAGACCTGTTTGCCACGGGGGTTCGAACCCTGTTAGCAACCCGCTGCCTCGAATGTCATCGCGGGCCGCAGCCGGAAGGTGGTCTCGATCTCAGCGAGCGCGCGACGATGTTGGCTGGCGGCGAAAGCGGCGCCGCGATCATTGCCGGCAAGGCGGATGCGAGCTTGCTTTGGCAGCGCGTCACAGATGACGAAATGCCACCGAAGCATCCGTTATCCGTTGACGAGAAGGAACTGCTCCACGCGTGGCTTGTCGCGGGGGCTCGCTGGTCGGGGGACGCAAAGATCGATTACCTGCAATTCTCCTCGGATCGTCGCGCTGGATTGGATTGGTGGTCGCTGCAGCCGTTGCGGAAGGTCGCCGTTCCACCGGTTGTCGACACGCAATGGCCACGCCGCGATCTGGACCGATTTATTCTTGCTCGGCTCGAAGCGGCCGGATTGGCCCCTTCCCCGGAAGCGGACGCGAGAACGTTGATTCGTCGTCTCGCAATTGACCTGACAGGTTTGCCTCCCACGCCGGAGCAAGTCGCGAGATTTGTTGCGGATCCTTCGGACGCTGCCTACGAGGCTTTGGTCGATCGCCTGCTTGACGCGCCCGAGTACGGCCAGCGTTGGGGGCGGCATTGGCTTGACGTGGTGCGGTTTGGCGAAAGCGATGGCTTCGAGCGAAATAACCCGCGTAAGCAGGCGTGGCCTTATCGTGACTGGGTGATCGATGCCTTCAATGCCGACATGCCGTACGACGACTTTGTGCGGCAGCAGTTGGCGGGCGATCTTCTGACCGGCGGTCCTGCCGGCGCTGCCTCAACCGGGTTTCTTGTCGCGGGCGTCCATAACACGGTGGTCGGGTCGAGCGAACGAATGAAATTACTGGCCCGCCAGGACGAATTGGAAGAGATTGTCGCGACGGTTGGCCAGGCGTTCCTGGGGCTGACGGTAAATTGTGCCCGTTGCCACGATCACAAATTCGATCCGATTCCGAGTGAAGAATATTATCGCATGATTTCCGCCTTGGACGGCGTCCGCCACGGCGAACGCGAAGTGATGCAACCGGAGGCGTCGGCGAAATTGGCTGAACTCAGGCAGCGCAGCGAACAACTCGGGGCCGCCATCGCAATGCTCGACGCAACGGCTCGCGACGCGATTTTGGCCGAGCGTGGCCAAGCCGATTCGGCCGACGTACCGGATCGGCCAGTGCCGCTGGCGTGTTGGGAATTCGATGGCGATCTCCGTGACAGCCGAGGAGATTTGCACGGAACGGCCTTCGGCGGTGCCCGACTTGAGCAGGGCGCGTTGGTCGTGGATGGCGTTGACAGTTTCGTGCAGACGGCGCCGCTAAAACAAGATCTTGCGGCCAAGACGCTGGAAGCCTGGGTGCTGCTAGACAATCTCGATCAGCGGGGCGGAGCCGCCATCAGCGTCGAGACACCGGATGGCGGCGTGTTCGATGCCATCGTTTTTGGTGAACGTGAGCCGCGCCGCTGGATGGCAGGCAGCAATAGCTTCGTCAGGACCAAGTCGTTCCAAGCGCGCGGCGAAGACCAGGCGACCGACCAGCCGGTCCACGTCGCGATCGTGTACCAGGCGGATGGGACCGTTACGGGGTATCGCAATGGTGTTCGGTGTGGACAGCCGTATCAGACGAGCCACGCGTCGTTTGCCGCTGGCAATGCGCAGGTGGTGTTTGGGCTCCGGCATCATCCGCCAGGTGGGAATCGCCTGCTGGCGGGCCGCATCCTGCGCGCAAACCTTTACGATGATGCACTGTCGGCGGAGGCCGTGGCGGCGTCCGCGGGCCGGGAGAATAATTATGTCTCCCCGGCTGCGATCATGAAGTGGCTGTCCACCGAGGCACGCACGCAGCGGCAACGCATGTCGCAAGAGTTGACGCAGCTTGAGGCCCAGATCCGCGAGGTGGATAAGGCCGCCCGGAAGACGATCTATACTGTTTCGCCGGGCAATCCCTCGCGGATGCGCGTCCACCTGCGGGGCAGCGTCACCGACCTTGGGCCGGAAGTTGAGCCCGGCGGAATTGCCGCGGTGACTGGAGCCAACGCCAGCTTCGAATTGCCGGCCGATGCTTCCGACGCGGAGCGCCGGCAGAAACTGGCAGCCTGGATAACAGCGAACACGAACCCGCTGTTGCCACGCGTCATCGTAAATCGGATCTGGCACTACCATTTCGGAATCGGGCTAGTGGATACGCCGAATGACCTGGGCTTCAACGGCGGTCGCCCGAGTCACCCGAATTTGATCGACTGGCTGGCGGTCGGCTTTCGCGACGGTGGATATCTGCTCAAGCCGTTGCACCGCCAGATTGTCACGTCCGCGACCTACCGCCAAGCTTCGACACCCAATGCCGCGGCGATCACCAAGGACGCCAACAATCGCTTGCTGTGGCGTTATTCTCCGCGGCGGATCGAAGCAGAGGTCCTCCGCGATGCCATGCTTCACGTCAGCGGTCAATTGAACCGGCAGGCCGGCGGACCGGGCTTTGAAGACGTTTCGAGCACGCTCAACAACGGCACCACCTATTATGAGCCGATCGATGCCAGTGGGGCCGCGTTTCATCGCAGGACCGTGTACCGGTTTTCGCCCCGCGGCGGGCGCAGTGCGTTGCTCGACACGTTTGACTGCCCGGACCCTTCGTCCGCCGCGCCACGGCGTTCGGTCACCACGACGCCGCTCCAGGCGCTGAGTCTCTTGAATAATTCATTCGCGTTGCGGATGTCCGAACAGTTCGCCGCGCGGGTGGAGCAGGAAGCGGGAGCCGATCTCGCCGCTCAAGTCCGTCAGGCCTGGCAATATGCGATCGCCCGGTATCCCGACGAAACGGAACAGCAAGCCTCGTTGAAGCTGGTGCAGCAGTATGGCCTGCCAATGCTCGCTCGGGCCCTCTTCAACACCAACGAATTTGTGGTGATCGAGTGATACCGCACGGGCCATCGCTGACAACGGACCAAATGGTGGCGTTGATCGAACTCGATCGCCAAGGGAGTATCCGAGCGGCCGCCAACGTGTTGCACCTGTCCGAACAAGGACTGCGGAATCGGCTGATTGCACTGGAGACGCGGTTGGGCGTCGAACTGTATCACAAACAGCGGGGAGTCCGTCGCAGTGCGCCGCTGACGGAGGATGGTCGCCGCTTGCTGCCCCGGGCCATTGCATTCGTCGAGCGGGCCGCGGAGCTGACCGACCTCTTTGACGACGGAGCTGCAACGCGGGAGGTTCATGTCGCCGCGAGCCAGTATCTTATTGCTTACGCCTTGATCGAAGTTGTGCGGCGATTTCATGCGGCTGAACCGAAGATTCGCATTCGCCTGAGCGCTCGGACCGAGCAGGAGGTTGACGAGGCACTCCGCACCGACCCTCAGATCACGCTTGGTGTCGCAGCTCCGTACGAGATCTCCCTGGAACTTGAATATCGGCACTGGTTTTCTATGGACTGGAGCTTGATCGCGCCGCGGCGGAGTTCGCTGCTGCAAAAGGACCGCGTACGACTTGCCGATCTGATCGACGAGCCGCTCATTCTCTATGAACGAGGCTCGACCGGGCGGGCGCATATCGTGGATGCGTTTCGCAAACAACGTCTCACACCACACGTCGAAATGGAGGCGACCAACACGGACCTGATTGTCCGGATGGTTGAGGCGGGATTGGGGATTTCGATCGTACCGCTCCACCCTTCCGGCGCCGTGACCCGCGGCCGCCAGGTCGAGATTCGCCCGCTGGTGAAGCGGCAGATCCGTTCCATCGACTCCGGCATCCTCGTCCGCAAGGGCGAACGCCTATCCGAGGCCTCCCAGAAATTTCTCGACTTCTGTCTGGCCGTCGATGTCACCTGAGTTGGCCGTCGTGGCGTGATCGCAACCACCTGTCGACCGTCGCGCGCGGGCCGCAGCTGGGGGCCGCAGGATTCGGCGTGATCTCGCGACCAGCCGTGTCGCTTTCCGCGGGCCCCGACTCAAGCGTCCCGAGCGGAGTTAACCGTCTCAGGCGCCACGATGGGCGTCCACCTTAAACGCAAAAAAGGTGATAGGAACCAGTTTTATCAACGTTATGCGTGGTGTGCGTGTCCCTAAAATTCCGACAGTTACGTGCTGTCGCGGACAGCTCGATCTCTTGGCAACGTGCTGAACTGTTTTTGACGGAGTTGACGCAGATGACATTTCCCGTTGATCTCTCGCTGTTGCAGGACGTCTCGCATATGCCCGCGCTACCGGTGCTCGAGC
>JAUIHJ010000293.1 GCA_030432015.1 bacterium | reverse complement strand
ATCACAAAGGCGACGGCGTGATAGAACACGAAAGCACCCTTGCGTCCCATGCGATTCGAGATCGTCCCAAACAGGACCAAGCCGAGACCACCCCCGATGGTATTCAACACCATACTTAACATCTCGGCAGTCTTTAATTCCGGTTTGTGTTCGTCCCAGGTTGCCTGCTTGACGTCATTCGACGCGTCAGCCGTCACGTTTGCCTCGATCAGGACGCGGTCTTTTGCGTGGCGCAGGAGGGCATCCTTGCCATAAATGTGCCCACCCCAAAACGTGACCAGGCCGATCGAAGCGAGGCTCACGCCCACAAACGTGTTGCGGAGGTTCTGGGCGTTGAACAGATGCAGCAGTTGACCGGTTCGCTCTTCGCGGTTAACGGCACCCTGTTCCCGAGCTCGGACCCATTGTTCGGGTTCCTTGAGCTTCCAGCGGACAAACAGCGTCAGGCAGGCTGGAATGACACCAATGGCGAATCCCCACCGCCAGGCCGAATCGCCCAGGGCCGGGTTCCCCACGACGAAGGCTCCGGCAGCCGCCGCCAGCAGCGTACCAAAAACGCTCGAACCATGAAAAATGGAACTCATGATCGGACGCGATCGCTTGGGCATCACTTCGGCAACCATGGCGGTCGCCACGGCCCATTCGCCGCCCACACCCATGGCGACCAGGAAGCGCAAAATCACCATGTGCCACGCTTCCTGGGCGAAGGCCGTCACGCAGGTGAATAGCGAATAGAAGAGAATCGTCACGATCATCGTGGTCGAACGGCCGATCTTGTCGCTGAGCACCCCGAAGGCAACGCCACCAAAGGCGCCCCCAAGCAAAAAACTGGCGAACGCCAAGTTGTTCCAACTGCGGACCGCGGCATCACCCTCACCGACCCCCAGCAACTGCGGCATGGCATCCCGCATCGACGCCACGAAGATCTGACCCTCGAAGACATCGAAGACCCAACCCAACGAAGCAATCGTCAGAACGAGCCATTGATAGCCGGTGATCCCCTTATACCAAGGTAGGTTTTGCTCTGACACGAGATGTTCCTGGGGTCAGCGGTCGAGGCAGCCAAGGCGGCGGTCGGCCAGAGGGAATGAAACAGGCAGATGGAGAATGCACAAGTCTGACGTCGTTTGGATTACCTTTCAAGTGTGCGAGGGCAGACGCACCCTGATCCATGGCACGTCTGGCAGGCAGGGCTGGACGGTTGAATGCAGGCCTGGACGGTTGAAGCAGGAGCCCTGCCGCCACTCCGGGACCGGCCGACCACCGCCAGTCGCGTCGATCCGGCCCCCCTCCCTGATTCTCGCCGAACTGCCGCACCTCGGTTTCTTTTGAGTCAAGCTTGACGCGCATCCGGCGTTTCCACTAAAAGACTCGCCTCATCTTGCGTTCAAATCTTGTCTTCAGCGCCACAGGTCTTGCCGTGTTGATCAAGCAATCCGTCCTGCTTATTGGAGTCCTGTCGAGTTTCGCAGCGATCGTCGCGCGCCCTGGGGACGCCACGTTTGCGGCCGACGAGCCCAACCTGCTCCCGTTACTCGAGGAAGAGCCGTTGCACGAGCATGCGGTCGTCGGCACGGTTGTTCGAAAATGGAACGAACAGCGGCAACGCCACGACTTCACAATCGTCGACGAACGCGATGATATTCAGTACAAGATCCTCTCGGGTGCCGGAATTGACCGCGTCGCACTCGTCGGTCATCGTGTCGCCCTGCAAGGACGAACCAGGTTGCACGACGACCTCGAAAAGGGATTGGTCTACCCGGACCACGTCACCATGCTGGCCCGTGACGCACAACAGGCCAGCTTTCTGCAAGACGGTTCCCCGGAAGATTCGCGGCGCGTGGCGACCAGCATTCCAACCGATATCAACATCAATATCGGTGACACGATTGACCCGTATTCGGTGGGAACTGGCGTTCCCGGGCAGCCGCTGCTGGAATATGGGATGCCCGGATTTCCCAGCCCGGAGTGTGGGCCCGACTGTGCAAGCTGCGCCCGCGGCAGCATGCTCAATGGACGCAAGGCGTGGGTGGGTGTCGACTATCTGTACTGGAAGACCAGTGGCATGGCGTTGCCGCCATTGGTCACCACAAGTCCGGTTCCCACGGCCCAGAACGACGCGGGTGTGATCGGCGCAACCGGCACGCAAATCCTGGTAGGTCAGAGCGAGATCTTCGACGCCCATCGGAGCGGCGGGCGGCTTCGCGGCGGTTTCTGGTGGAATCCGCAGCACGGCATCGAAGTTGAATACCTGGCTCTGCAAGACAAGTCGGCCAGTGCCGCCACCAGCACCGACACGCACGCCATCATTGGCATCCCGTTTTTCAACGTGAATCCCCGGGACCCTCAAAATCCGAATCTATTTGCGCCGTCCCGGGAAGATGCATTCCTGGTCAGCTACCCGCAGTTGACCTCGGGATCGGTTGCTGTCAACGCGAAGAATCGGTTCGAATCAGGAGGCATTCGGGCCTTAATGCGGCTCTGTGGCCATTCGCCCGGCCCCAACTGCCCGGAAGATCGCCGTGTCGACTTGATCGTCGGCTACCGGTCGTTGCGATTGGAAGATCAACTGACCATGAGTTCGCAGGTAACCACGCTCAATGGTACGAACCAGACGTTTAGTATCAACGATTCATTTGCCACCAAGAACCGCTTCGATGGCGTGGAATTAGGGGCGCAGGTCCAAGGCCATTGGCAACGGATTTCGTACGATTGTCTTGCCAAGATCGCCCTCGGCAACATCAGCCAGGAAGTGACCATCGATGGTAGTACCGGTATTACGACAACCGGGGCTGGAACGATCTCGTATGTGGGCGGGCTGTTTGCGCAGTCCTCGAACATCGGCAGCTATTCGCGCGACCAATTTGCCGTGGCGCCGGAACTGAACGCAACCATTGGTTACGAATTTACGAAGCAGTTAAGGGCCACGTTGGGCTACAACTTTATCTACTTGGGACGCGTGTTACGCGCCGGCGATCAGATCGATCGCGAAGTCAACGAAGACTTCTTGCCGCCCCCCGAAAATCCCTTCACCGGGCCGCAACGGCCTGAACTGCTGGCCAGTGATACCAGCTTCTGGGCCCAGGGAGTCAACCTGGGCGTGGACTTCCGTTGGTAATCACCGGGTGCGAATCGTTCGCAAACAGCTCCGATTCCCGGTAGTGGGGGATTAGTGAGGGGCATTCTCTCAGGGTATGGCGCAGCCACCGCCTCGTCCAAGCCTGACTCGGCCCGCCGCGATCTCCTGTGGACGCTAGCGATCGATTTCGCCGAATTCCACGCTTGCCGGAAGGACACGATTTGCCTGCTGAAAGTTGTGCTGGACGAATGTGTGCAACACATTGATGGCCATCGCGCCGCCACAACCGGGTCGTGATCCCGTAAAAGGTGCTATCGATTTCGTGCGCGAGTCAATCGGTAGGTCACGATGGCGCTAATGGCCAAAAACAGCACCGTCACTGGGACCGGCCTGATGGAAATCCCGACGAGCTGTAAGCCGGACCGCTGCATGCAGTACGCCACCAGAAGATATACGACAGGTAACGCGATAGCGGCAACAAGGCACCCGGCTGACATCTTAGCTCCTGATGACTTCGCGAGAGGCGCTTTGTACGGATTCTCGCTCTCTTTGTCTCGTTCGCTGGGCATGGGGGTCATTGTAGCAGGGGAGAAATGTGACCAGAGGTCTATCGCCTTCGCGATACGTTGGCTAAATCGAACTTTTCCGGCCGTTCACGTGTCCAAAATGACGATGTAACCATTAAGTGGTTACTAGTTTGCAACCTTGATTCACCCTAACCCTTGAAACCTATTGACGTTGGGCGCTTGCTTATGTAAGTTCCTCGACGTACGATTGAAGTTGAACTGCGATTAAGCAGTTACAAACAAAGGCATGGATGCCGGGAACGTAGGACGGTCCCGCAATAAGGATGATGCAGTCGATTTTCTCAGGAAGTCGGCTTTTCTTTTGCGCAACTACAATGTGAGGTAAGCGAGAAGTGACACCCGTCCTGCAAGCTCTGGTTCTCGCTGAGCGGGTGTTTGAAGACAAAGGCGGTCAAAAAATTATCGCCGGAACGTTTAATCACCTTCAGCTTCGTCGAAACCAGCCTCCAGAAGAAATTGAACACCCAGACGGGACAAAAAAAGTACTGCTCTCTGGCGGCCAGCCGGGATCGCCGTACGCGTACATAAGTCTAACGGATGTTTGCGACCATACCGTTTTGGAGTTTCAGTTTGTCTCACTTACGCAAAACAAAGTGGTGTTTGAAAAAGAGATTACTGTGAGGTGCTCAGATCGTCTGGAAACAGTCGAAATCATTCTGGCCTTACCACCTTTACGTGTTCCCGGCCCTGGCGTCTACGCGTTTGAGATCGTGTGTGAAGGTGAAGTGATAGGGTCCCATAGATTGATCGCCACGGCGATCGATGGCTAATTTTTGAGGAGCGACATTATGACTACAGCAGTCTGGTCGAATAAAACAAACTCTGCATACAACGTGGGCGAACCTGTTTGGAATCCGAAATACTACAGGTGCCACTTGGCAATTCTCCGTGAGGACGACGGCACAATTTCAGTTGTCGTGCTGAATCTTCCTGGATGCGGGAGTTGCGGAAGTTCCGAGGAAGAAGCAATTACGAATTGCCGCGAGGCGATTTCTGGCGCGGTTTCGAGCTATCTGGGTGACGGAGAAGACATCCCTTGGCACGACCCACTGAATTACGAGATCCCGGAAGGCGCGAAGCAAAAGTGGATTCTGGTGAATGTCTAGTGTTCCAAGGGTGTCGGGTAAAGAAGTCGTAGCTGCGTTTGAAAAGGCAGGCTTTTACCTGTCGAGAATCTCTGGCTCTCACCATATCCTTAAAAAGGACGGCCACCGTTTCCGGCTTTCGATTCCAGTTCACGCAGGTAAGACGGTTGGCGTTGGGCTCTTGAAATCCCAAATTGAAAACGCTGGGTTGACGGTCGATGAATTCAATGATTTGCTGTGAACCCAATCGGATGTCCAGTGTCATCCATCGCATGGACACATCTCTAATTTCAATGCGATGCGCTTCCGCTCTCTAGGAGAGCGGCCCGCTGGTTGGTCCAGCAAATCGTCTTATAAGCGACCCTAGGGAATCCGCGCAAACGGATTGGGTTCGATTCCCCTTCTCTCCGCTAACCGCGCTTGATGCGCCGTCCAGCGATCCCCACGAGGGCCTTGCGTGCCCATGTGGCCAACTTCACGCCGTCCAGTTCGGCGGCCCGCTCGCAGTCCGCTTTTTCGGATGCTGTGAGGCGAAGTAGGACCACCTCTGATTTGCGGTCCGCTGGCGGTTTCTTCGGCGCCCCGAGTGTTTTCTTAGTCATGCCATAACTGTATATCAAAAAAGACCTGAGTCAACCCTTGACCGGGCGACTAAATGATATACAATAAGTGCAGTTCTTTGAGGAACAAAAAAGGCGGCAAGTGCTGGAAACACCGGCCGCCAACTTAACCCGGCTTTCGCCAAGCTAAGCCTAGAGACCTTCATCTTAGCGAAAGCCCCAAGCAACGGGAAGACTTTCGCGATGATTAAGGCAGCATGCAAGCACGAGCGGAAAACCAGCAAGGGCCGCGACCGCAAAGGCCAGCAGCGCTGGAAGTGCAAGGATTGCGGCGTGAGCTGGACGGTTCGGCCTCGCAACCCTCTTGGCGACATGCGGATCAGCATTGCCGACGCCAAGCTTGCCTTGCGGCTGCTGGTTGAGGGTAATTCGATTCGCGGGACCGAGCGAATCACCGGGCTCGACAAAAAGACCGCCTGTCGGTTGTTGGTCTTCTTTGGCGGCAAGTGCCGCGTATTCATGGACCGAGAAATGCGAGGACTGAACCTGACTCACTTGCAGTTCGATGAACAGCACACGACGGTATACAAAAAACAGGCTCGGCTGACCGTCGATGAGAAACGTGAACGCCACGACATCGGCGAGATGTTTATCTGGACCTGTATCGATTCCAAGACGAAGCTGATGCCCAGCTTCATCATCGGCAAGCGATCGGCGGACAACGCGCGTCGCTTCCTCAAAGACGTTGCGGGTCGATTGAACATGCCCGGCCCTGGACAGGCCGACGATCACAACTTCACGAAGGGTCGCTTCCGTCCAATCGTGCAGATCAGCACCGATGGCTTTGCTGCCTATCCAGAAGCGGTCGACCTGGCCTTCGGTCCCTACGTCCGCTACGGTTCGATAATCAAGGAATACCGAAACGCCAACATGGTTTACACTCCCAGCGAGATGGTAGGAACGAAACGGACTGGCCACCGCAACATGGAAGGCCGCGAGCTGTACACGATAAATACGTCACATGTGGAAAGGCTCAACGGCACCCAGCGTCTATTCATGAAGCGTCTGAACCGGCTGACGTACGCTTTCAGTAAGAAGCTGGAAAACCTGGAAGCGGCGTTCGCCATGTTCGCCTGCTACTACAACTGGTGCTGGCGGACTCGGACGCCTGGGAACTCGGGCCAGAAACGCCCTACGGCTGCTATGAGGATCGGACATCCCCTGCTATGATGGCGAAGTTGACGGACCGGCTTTGGTCGTTCGACGACCTGTTTGATGCGGTCCTGGAAAAATAGCCCCTCACTAATCCCCCACCACCCGATTCCCTTGAGGCTGGCGAGTCACCGAGATAGGCTATTTCATAGGAAGTTGCCCACCTCGGAGGAATCGATGAATCACTCTCGCTCGATGGCGCGCACGCTTGCGGCCACGCTTGCTACGATCCTGACGTTGACCACGCTGACGACGAATTCCGCGGCCGACGATGCCGTCAGTTTCAACCGTGACGTGCGTACGATCCTGGCGGATAAATGTTTTGCCTGCCACGGTCCCGACGAAAACACACGCGAAGCAGATTTGCGGCTGGACGTCGAAGCGGACGCCAAGGCGGATCGCGATGGGGCGCCGGTGATCCGACCGGGGAAACCGGAACAAAGCGAATTGCTGCGACGCCTCACCACCGACGACCCGGACGAACGAATGCCGCCCGGTTCCAGTGGCCGGAGCGTCAGTGAGGCCCAGATTGCCACAATTTCCCGCTGGATCGCCAGTGGTGCCGACTGGGAAGAGCATTGGTCGCTCATTCCTCCCCAGCGACACGAACCGCCGCACGCAGATCCCTCCGCATCGCTTGACGTGATCGATCGATTCGTCCGAGCGAAACTTGGGCAGCACGGCCTGGAACCGGCCCCGGCCGCCGACCGGCGAACGCTGTTGCGGCGGCTGTCCTTTGATCTCACCGGTCTGCCACCTCGGGCCGAAGACGTCGCGGCATTTCTCCAGGACGATTCACCGCTCGCCTACGAACAGGCGGTCGATCGCCTGTTGGCGTCGCAACATTACGGCGAGCGTATGGCCGTCTATTGGCTGGATGTGGTTCGCTACGCCGACACAGGTGGCTATCACAGCGACAATCATCGTGATGTCTCGCCCTATCGTGACTACGTGATCCGCGCCTTCAATGACAACTTGCCGTTTGATCAATTCACGATCGAGCAAATCGCCGGCGACCTGTTGCCCGCTGCCACCAACCAACAGAAAATCGCCTCGGGCTACAATCGGCTCCTGCAGACGACGCAGGAAGGGGGCGCCCAGCCAAAGGAATACACCGCGAAGTATCAGGCGGATCGCGTGCGAAATACCGCGGCGGCCTGGCTCGGCATGACCATGGGCTGTTGCGAATGCCACGACCATAAATTCGATCCGTTGAGCATGCGCGATTTCTACAGCTTTGCGGCCTTCTTTGCTGATGTCGAAGAAATTCCTGTTGGCAACCAGAAACAGACCGCGTTGCCGACACCGGCGCAGGAGCAGCGCGTTGCCGAATTGGCAAGTGAATTGTCACACCTGCAAACGCAATATGCCGCGACGACTCCCGAACTGCTGGCGGGCCTCGCCAACTGGGTCGACGCCCGGCGACTCGACCTGGCCGACGGAAAACCGATCTGGCAGGCGCTGAAGCCAGCCGAGGCAACTTCCTCTGGCGGTGCCACGCTCACCGTCCAAGATGATCTTGGCGTGCTTAGCTCCGGCAGCAATCCGGCGAAGGACACCTACACGGTTGTTCTCAAACCCGCACAGGCGACGGTCACCGCGCTGCGCCTGGAGGCGCTGACGCATGACAGTTTGGTGAACAAGAGCCTGTCCCGAGCCAACGGGAATTTTGTGTTGACGGAATTTGCCGTCGCGCTGCAGGTGCCGGGTGCCGACCCCCAGCCCCTCAAGATCGAGTCGGCAGTGGCGGATTTTTCGCAGCAGAACTACCCCGTGGCCAATGCAATCGACGGGAAGAACGATACCGGATGGGCGGGCGACGGTCACAACCAGGCTCAGAATCGGACTGCCGTCTTCGTTCTGGCTGAACCCGTGCTGTTGCCGGAGAACGCGACACTGGAAGTGCAGCTGAAGCACGACTCGCAGTTTGCCAAGCACAACATTGGCCGTTTTCGACTGGCGACGACGGATGCGGAGAAACCGGGCTTGAGCGACGAGGCGGGTCTTCCGGCCGACGTGATCGCGGCCATCAAGGTCGATGCCAACACACGCAGCGACGCACAGCAGGCAACCCTGCTGGCCCACTATCGGACGCTGGCTCCTGCGCTGGCCGAAGTGCGCGACCAGATTGCTGCTACGGAGGCGGAGCTGAAACAAGTGCGAGCGGCGTTTCCCAAGACATTGATTACGGTCTCGATCTCGCCGCGTACGGTGCGGATGTTGCCGCGAGGCAACTGGCTCGATGAATCTGGCGATATCGTTTCGCCGGCCACTCCCGCGTCGCTACTGCCACTGGTGGTCGGTGATCGGCAGCGCGCCCGGCACGCATTGGGACAGTGGCTTGTCGCACGTGACAATCCGCTGACGGCGCGGGTCTTTGTTAATCGACTGTGGAAACTGTTCTTCGGTCGCGGGATCGTCAAGTCGCTCGACGATTTCGGTACACAGGGCGAATGGCCCACCCATCCAGAACTGCTGGACACACTTGCGGTCGACTTCATGGAAAGTGGTTGGGACGTTAAACGCATGGTGAAGCGGATCCTGATGTCCCGCACTTACCAGCAGTCGTCGCGAACGACGCCGGAGATTCGGGAGAAAGATCCCAACAATAAGTGGCTGGCGCGGCAGGGACGATTTCGCCTGGATGCCGAAATGGTGCGCGACAATGCCCTGGCCATTAGCGGCTTGTTGGTGACCAAGGTCGGAGGCTCGAGTGTCAAACCCTACCAACCGGCCGGCTACTGGCAGCACTTGAATTTTCCGAAGCGTAAATGGACAGCGGACCAGGGCGAGGACGCCTACCGCCGCGGCCTTTATACGTATTGGCAACGCACGTTCTTGCATCCCAGCCTGCTGGCCTTTGATGCGCCGAGTCGCGAAGAGTGCACGGTTGAACGACCGCGTTCCAATACTCCGTTACAGGCGCTCGTACTCTTGAACGACCCAACCTACGTTGAATCCGCGCGGCAATTCGC
>JAUIHJ010000292.1 GCA_030432015.1 bacterium | reverse complement strand
CCTGTAACCGTTCGACCGAGGAATCAACGTAGCGCGCCGTCCCACCGCCACCAGGTTCTTCGCCCAGGACATACCACGGTTCAATCGCCTGCCGCAATTCAACTTCCATTCCCTGTTGGGCGATGGCACCGATCAGCGGGAAACGGAATTCGAGATGCGGCGCAAACCATTCTGGCCGCAGCGCAAATCCCGCCAGACGTGTTTCCTCGATCAGATCACGCAGGTCGGCTGCCACAAAGTGCGGCAGGAGAAATCGATCGTGCAACGACGTGCCCCAATGCACCAAGGGCTGTCGATACGGCTCCTCCCAGAATCTGGCCACCAGCGCCCGCAGCAACAACTGCTGCGTGAGGCTCATCCGCGCATGGGGCGGCATCTCGAACCCGCGGAATTCGACCAGGCCGAGACGCCCGGTGCTGGAATCGGGCGAATAAAGTTTATCGATGCAAAACTCAGCACGATGGGTATTGCCCGTCAGGTCGACTAGCAAGTTGCGAAAGATCCGATCGACCAGCCAGGGGGGGAAAGCGCCGGGCGAAGTCGTGGCGGGATCGGGAATCTGTTCGAAGGCGATCTCCATTTCATGCAGCGCGTCGCGCCGCCCCTCGTCCACCCGCGGCGCCTGGCTGGTCGGCCCGATGAACGAACTGGAAAACAGATACGAGAGCGACGGGTGGTTGTTCCAGAACGCGATCAGGCTACGCAACACATCAGGTCGTCGCAGGAAGGGGCTATCCAGTGGCGTCTGGCTCCCCAGCACAATGTGATTGCCGCCGCCGGTGCCAGTATGCCGGCCATCGAGGTCGAATTTCTCGGTCCCCAAACGGGATTGACGCGCGTCCTCATACAGGTCCGTGGTGCTCTGCACCAACTCGCTCCACGAGCGCGATGGCTGCGTATTGACCTCGATCACGCCGGGATCAGGAGTCACCTTGACGTAGCTGACGCGATGATCGGTGGGTGGCAAATAGCCTTCCAAGACAATCGGCGTGGCGGTTTCCGCGGCCGTGTCCTCCACGGCCGTGACCAATTCGAGATAATCCTCCAGCGTACTCGCGGGCGGCATGAAGACGTGCAGGCGGCCGTCGCGAGGTTCCACGCAGAGCGCGGTGCGTACGTATCGGTCGTCCGTTTCTTCGCCGGTTGTGGTGGTCTGCTCGTGCACTTCGACGGGCAGATCGTCGCTCGTATCCGGATCGCCGGCGCGGATCTGGGGCTGTGCACGGCGACCAGGATGCGCTGGCAATTCTTCGCGAGGTGCCATCGGATCCTGCTCGTAAATTCGGTTCTGCCGCGACGGTGTGATCCAGGGCAACGATTCCAACGGCAAACGCAAGCCCAGCGGCGAATCGCCCGCCATCAGGAACATGGCATCGGACCGCACGGGCCAAGGCCCGCTTTTCCACCGTGTCTGCCCTTGCCACTGCTGGCACTGCAGGGGCAGGACATAGCCGGCAACTTCTCCGAGCCCCTGTTCGACCATCCGGGCCAACCGCACGCGCTCCTTGACGTCCTTGAGCTTGGAATCCCGAGGGTCGACGTTAACGGGCAGTTTGCGTTCGGTGGCGAGGTAATGCCAGGCATCCTCGTAGGCCGGGATCGCCCATTGGGGACCGACGCCCAGGCGTGCCGCCAGCGACGTTACGAATCGTTCTGCATCCTGAGCCGTATGATCGTAGGCCTGCGACTCGTCGGCGATTAAATTTCGATCGAGCCAAATTGGTTCGCCGTCATTTCGCCAATAGCAGGCCAAGGCCCAGCGCGGCAACGGTTCGCCGGGATACCATTTCCCCTGTCCATAGTGCAACATCGCGCCGGCAGGTACCTTGTCGGCGAGGCGTTGGACCAACTGCGCTGCCAGGGCCCGCTTGGTCGGACCGACGGCGCCAGTATTCCACTCTTCGCCTTCCATGTCGTCAATGGAAACAAACGTCGGCTCGCCCCCCATGGTTAGACGCACATCGCCGGCGACCAACCGCTCGTCCACCACCTGCCCCAACTGGTCAATCTCCGCCCATTCCGCCTCGGTGTAAGGCTTGGTTACGCGGGGATCTTCGTGGATTCGGGTAACGGACATCGAGAAGTCAAAGTCCGTTTCACACTTGCTGACCGCGCCGGAGATGGGCGCTGCCGTGGTCGGCTCGGGCGTACAGGCCAGCGGAATGTGCCCTTCGCCGGCCAACAGACCGGATGTTGGATCCAGGCCAATCCAACCGGCGCCGGGCAGAAAGACTTCCGTCCAGGCGTGGAGATCGGTGAAGTCCACGTCGGTGCCGGCCGGGCCGTCCAACGGCTTGACGTCCGGCACAATCTGAACGAGATAGCCAGAGACAAACCGGGCGGCCAGCCCCAGATTCCGCAGAATTTGAACCAGCAGCCACGCCGAATCACGGCAGGAACCGGAATTCAGGGTCAGCGTCTCTTCGCTGGAATGAACGCCGGGCTCCATACGAATCGTGTAGTCGATTTGCTGCTCGAGCCGGGCATTGAGCTCGGTAACGAAATTTACGGTGTTGCGCGGTGTCAGGTCGACTGAGGAGAGCCACGCAGCCAGTTTCGGCCCGGGAGTTTCCGCCTCCAGGAACGGCCGCAGGTCCTTCGCCAAGAGGGGCTCATACGCAAACGGAAATTCGTCAGCATATTCCTCGACGAAGAAGTCAAACGGGTTGATCACCGTCATTTCCGCGATCAAATCGACTTCGACGTGCAGTTTGCGCGCTCGTTCTGGAAACACACAGCGGGCTTGAAAGTTCCCGTGGGGGTCTTGCTGCCAGTTCTCAAAATGCTCGCTCGGCTCGACCTTAAGCGAGTAGCTGGTGATTGGCGAACGACAATGCGGCGCAGGTCGCAACCGAATCGTGTGGGGTGAAAGCGTGACGAGCCGGTCGTAACGATAGGTCGTCTGATGATTCAAAGCGATTCGAATAGTCACGGTTGGTCAGCCTTGTAGGGTGCAGAGTACTCGCAGAAGATTCTCGCGGTTCAGGCGCACGACACAAGGCCTATCGACTGTAAATCGCGTGCCGATTTGAACTTAGTCGGAGGGATTGGGCCGATGACCGGTCGCTGGGCCACTCCAACCGGCTTCCGGCACCCGCCCGGCGCCCTGCGCAGTCGCGCCTTTGCCGAAATTGAATCCCCAAACGCAAGTTGAGGGATGTCGTGGTGTTGTTTTTGATTTTTCGTCTCAGGTCCGTCGCCAACACCCTTTGACATTGCACGATTTCGGTCCCGCCTCCCTCGAATCTCCGTCGAATTCCACAAGCGATCAACTGTGCTCAGGGACGACACCTTGTCGAGTTGAATTTTGGAGGTGTACGTCAGGAAAAGGAGGCCTCTCGCGCAACTTCAAATCCAGCGTGGAGCCCTATTCCGTCGACGAGTCCGCCGATCGGAACATCCCCCGTCGTCCGTCGGGCAGAAAAGACGGCTGTTTTCCTCGTAAATTGAACAGATTTCCCAGGACTTCACAGTTACTTCATCAACTCTTCAAGATCGGATGGTTAGATGCCTCCTCAAGATCGAAATTGATGGAAACGCGAAGTAACGGAGAAACCTCATGTCTCGAGTTTCAGTTGGATTTTTTGCGATCGCTTTGCTTGCTGCGCCTGCTTCCTTGTGGGGACAGGCAGTCCAGGTTGATCCCAAACTGCCTGAGTACCGCCCGGTCGCCGGCGTGTCGGGCAGCATCAAGAGCGTCGGCTCTGACACGATGAACAATATGATGACCCTCTGGTCAGAGGGCTTCCTCAAGTACTATCCGGCGATTCGGGTCGAAATCGAAGGCAAGGGTTCTTCGACTGCCCCGCCGGCACTCATCGAGGGGACCGCGACCTTTGGTCCGATGAGCCGCATGATGAAGCCGGGCGAAATCGACGCGTTTGACAAGAAATACGGCTACAAGCCCGTCCAGCTTGGCACCGGAATCGACATGCTGGCCGTCTACGTCCACAAGGACAACCCGATTGAGGCCCTCACACTAGCCCAAACGGATGCAATTTTTTCCAACACACGGAAGCTGGGACATCCGCAGCAAATTCGCTCGTGGGGTCAGGCAGGCTTAAGCGGCGATTGGAAAAACGGGCCGATCAGCATGTATGGCCGCAACTCGGCATCGGGGACTTACGGTTATTTCAAGAAGGTCGTCCTGGGCGAGGGGGACTATAGCAATTCCGTCAAAGAGCAGCCGGGCAGCGCTTCGGTGGTGCAGGGTGTCGCCAATGACAAATTCGGCATCGGCTATAGCGGCATTGGCTATAAGACGGCCGACGTTCGCGCCGTACCGCTTGCCAAGACGGCCGATGGCAAGGCGATTCCCGCAACCACCGAGTACGCCTATACGGGCGACTATCCGCTGGCCCGCTTCCTGTGGTTAAGCGTCAACTATAAGCCGGGTAGCCAGTTGGATCCGCTGCGGCGGGAATTCATTAAATACGTCTTCAGCAAACAAGGCCAGGAAGACGTCGTCAAGGACGGCTATTTTCCGTTGAACGCCACGATGGCTGCCAAGAATTTGGCGAAGGTCGGAATTAAATAGCCCTGGTCCACGGATTCGCCGATCTGCATCGCGTCCGTCGTGCTGGATCGGCACCGGTGAGTCCGCTCCGCAGGCAGCCAGCACGATTTTCGCCACCACGATGGTTCCTTCATGAGTTCGCAATCGTCTTTTACGGGGAGGGCACGTCGCAAGCGTACGCCCTGGACGGTGCGTGCTTCGGATGCACTGGCCCAGCGAATCATCGCGGTCGGCGGTATCGGAACGATTGCCGCCGTCTCGTTGGTCTTTATTTCGCTTTTCTTTGTCGTCGCGCCACTGTTCTATGCGGCGCGCATTGAGCCTGGCGAGTCCAGGCCAACGCCGTGGGGCGACACCGGGGTCATGCATTTCGTCATCGACGAATATCAGACGATGGCGTGGGCACTTTATCCCAATGGAACCCTGCAGGTTTTTCAGCTGGTTGATGGTGAAACGCTGCTGACCGAGGATCTGACCGAGGGCTTAGCCGTTGGTTGCGTCTCGTCTTCTCGCGTCAGTGACGAAATCGGCTTGGGGCTGGCCGACGGCACGATCCGATTTGGCGCAATTCATTTTGAGGCCAGCTTCCACGAAGCGGAGGACGTCCCCGTACCACTGCGTCAACTATCGACAGGTGAGACGGCAATCTGGGACGGTGGCGTCGTTCAACGCACGACGCAGGGGCAATTTCGCCTGCAACGCGTCCAGCACAAATGGCAGGAGCCGATCAAGGTCGCCTCCGGGGGAGTGCAACTGCTTGATCATGTCATGCCCACCAGCAATGGCATGAGTGGTCCGCAGTTTACGTTTGCTTTCGTAGCAGCCGACGGAACCGCCCAATTGGGAAAGACGGTTGCTAAGGAAAATCAGTTTACCGGCGAAGTCGAACTCGCCACGGAGTTGCGCGACCTGCCGCGGGTTCCCAAGGGTGGTGAATCGCCGTTTCGAATTTTGCTCACCGGGCGCGGCGACAACGTCTATCTGGTTTGGCCGGCAGGACGACTGGTTCGTTTTGACACCCGTCGCTGGGACGCGGTGGCCGTCGTGGAAGAAGTTGATCTAACCACACCCGATGACGGTCGCTTGACCGTCTGCGACTTCGTGCTCGGCCGCGAGTCGATCGTCTGTGGTGATGCGCAGGGAAATCTAAACGCCTGGTTTCGGGTGCCGGTGCCGGCCGGCACGATCGACGGCTTTCGGCTGACACGTGTGCATCAACTTGCCTCGGCGGACTCGGCGGTGCGCAGCTTTTCTGCTTCGCGGCGGAGTCGCATGATTGCGGTCGGCTACGACGATGGCCGCATGCGCGTCTATCAGGTGACGGCCAATCAGATGCTCGCCGAGCGCCAGGCCGCCGACCAAGCGCCGATCGAGAGCATCATGATGGCGCCCAAGGACAACGGCCTGCTGGCAATTAGCCGCAATTCTATCTGGCGTGCCGGCTTCGAACCGCTGCACCCGGAAGCGACCCTGGCGTCACTGTTTCGCCCGGTCTGGTACGAAGGCTACGCGAAACCACAGCACATCTGGCAGTCGTCGTATGCGACCTCTGCGCCCGAATCAAAATTCGGGATGCGTAATCTGGTCTTTGGAACGTTGAAGGCCACATTTTACACGATGCTCTTCGGCGCGCCGCTAGCGCTGCTGGCCGCGGTCTACACGAGTGAATTCATGCAGCCCCGAGCTCGCAACATCATCAAGCCCACGCTGGAAATGATGGCGAGCCTGCCCAGTGTCGTCCTTGGATTCCTGGCGGCCCTGGTGTTCGCGCCGCTGGTCGAGCGTCATGTGGCGGCGGTCTTGGCGACCTGTCTGGGGGTACCCCTGGCGTATCTGCTGGGAGCGCATCTGTGGCAGCTCCTGCCGCAAAGACGCCTGCTGCAGTGGTCGCGATTTCGCCTGCTGTTCCTGGCCATCCCCCTGCTGGCCGGCGTTCCCGTCTCGCTCTTCCTGGGCGGGCCGGTCGTGGAATACGGGCTCTTCGCGGGCGACACGGCGAAATGGCTGGATGGCCAGATCGGCTCGGGAGTCGGTGGCTGGTTGCTGCTGTGGGTCCCGATCTCGGCGATCGCGGCCGTTGGCTTCACTTCGACATTCATCAAGCCTTGGCTCCGCCACCGCGCGGATCGCTGGTCACGTCAGCAGTTTGCCGTGATGAGCCTGATTCAATTTCTCGGCACGACGGTTTTGACGCTGGGTCTGGCGTATGCCATCTCCTGGCTCCTCAACCGGTGTGGCTGGGATCCCCGCGGCTCGTACATCGACACGTACGAGCAGCGAAACGCCCTGGTGGTCGGTTACGTCATGGGCTTCGCGGTGATACCGATCATTTACACCATTGCCGACGACGCGTTGAGCACCGTCCCCAACCATCTCCGCAGCGCGTCGTTGGGCTGCGGCGCGACGCCGTGGCAGACCGCGGTCCGTGTCGTCATCCCGACTGCAATGAGCGGCCTCTTTTCGGCACTCATGATCGGCTTGGGCCGCGCCGTCGGAGAGACCATGATCGTGCTGATGGCGGGTGGCAACACGCCGGTCGCCGACTGGAACATCTTCAACGGCTTTCGCACCCTGTCTGCCAACATCGCAGTGGAGCTGCCCGAAGCGGTCAAGGACAGCACGCATTTCCGCACCCTGTTCCTGGCCGCCCTGACCCTGTTCGTCCTGACGTTTCTTGTCAACACAATTGCCGAGATCATCCGTCTCCGATTCCGCCGGAAAGCCCACCAACTGTGACCACGCAGCTTGTCGAACCAACCGAACCTGCTCTCGAATCGACGCCTTCGCGGCGTCGCCGCCGTACCGCGCGGCCGGGACTCTCGTTGTTGGCACAAGGAGAGCCGATGGTCTGGCTCACCGGCGGAGCCCTCACCATTTGCGTCGCGATGGTACTCGGACTGCTCGGATTGGTCATCTATTGCGGGGCCATTACGTTCTGGCCCTTGCCGCTCGTTCGCCTGGAGACCGTCGACGGATCGATCCGCATGGGTGAAGTGACGCGTCGCGAGGTGTTTACGCTCAGCCAGGACGCCATCGGCAATTTCAACGGCCCCGTTCAACGTGAAGCCGAACGCTTGTTGGCAGACCGCGCATCGGTACGGACGAAACGCCGTTTGGTACGCACCGGAAACTTCAAGTTAACGGGTGAACATTTTAACTGGGTCAGCAATTTCGAAATCCGGGAGGACGGCGAATCGACTCCCACCTGGGCCGTCACACTCGAGCGGCTCACCTGGGGACGTTTTTTTGGCGAACCCCACCAATTTAGCATCAAGCACGCGCGTCCCGTCGCGCCCGAGGAAGAGGCGGTCGCGGCGCGGCTGCAATTCTTCGCTGCCAACCGATGGCGGCTGTCACCCGATGAAAGAAAATCGCTGGACGCTGCAACGGCCAGCCTGCAACAGGAGCACGCCCAGTTACAGGAGCGCAGCGTCGCGGCGTTTGTTGGTGAATTCAGCGCCAATGATCAGCGCCACCTCGCCGCGGTATTGGCCACGGGAATGACGGTCGACCTGGACTCGATCCCAGCCGGCGAAAACGTGACGGAGATCGTCGAACGCTGGACCGGCCCGGAAGCGACCTGGAGTCAGTTCGGGCAGTACCATCGCGAGGTTCGCCACCGCTATCATCGCCGGCGAAGACTCGAAAAACATGATATTGGAAGCCTCAGTGACCGCCAGATTGAAGCGGCCCGACTGCGGCTTAAACAAGAGGAACTCGATCATGGCGTCGCGGCGGTCGACCTGGCCAACGAACTCGTCACGCTCGACCTGGAAATCTCCGCGATTGAACAATCACGGCAGACACAGCGCGATATCGCGGCACAGATTAAAGCAGCGCAGCCAGCGCATGCGGCGCGCATTGCCTTGACCGATCAACTGATCCAGATGATCGAACACGATATTGAATTGCAACTTGCGGCGCCGCTGGCGACGGTGCAGAAACTGCAAGCCCGGGTGACCCAGTTGCCGCAACCGGTGCAGGAGCGAATTCAGCAATACCGCGCGATTCGAGTGTCGGAGCGTCAGCGCACCGAGCTGATCAACCAGGAAGTTGACGACTTGAAGCACGAGAACGCGCGATACGTCATGACCATGATCACCGCCGACGGGCAGGAGGTCCCTCACGCGTTGTCGGAGATCGTACGTGCCTTTCCCGCCAACCAATTAGGACTCACTCAGAAACTAGGCATCTATCTTTCACGGTGGTACGAATTCCTGATGGACGATCCACGTTCGGCAAATCAGGAAGGCGGAGTATTCCCCGCGATCTGGGGTACGATCGCCATGACAATGATCATGTCCCTGTTTGTCGTCCCATTCGGGGTGCTGGCATCGCTGTATCTGAGGGAATACGCCAAGGGTGGATTGGTGGTCAGTGCCGTCAGAATCGCGATCAACAACCTGGCAGGGGTCCCCAGTATCGTCTTCGGCGTCTTCGGGCTCGGCTTCTTTTGTTACAAGTTTGGCGCCTTCATTGATGGCGGGCCGGAGCGAGCTGGCATCACGCCTTGGCCCGCGCCCATGTGGTTCGCGATGTTGGGCACGTTGGTGCTGATTGCGGTTACGGCGTTCGTGCTCAGCATCCTTTCGATGTCCGCCAGGCAAGCGGTCGTCCCCGGCTGGAAGCGGCTGGCGGCGCGGTCCGCGACCGTACTGTGGTTGACGGCCAGTTTATTGGTCATCGCGTTGATCATCCTGACTCCGTTCTTCGACGGCTTCTACCAGGCCCATGAACATAATCCCAAATTTGGCAAGGGCGGGTTGCTGTGGGCCTCGCTGACGCTGGCCCTGCTGACCCTACCGGTGGTGATTGTGGCCACGGAGGAAGCACTTTCCGCTGTGCCCAATTCACTGCGTGAAGGCTCGTACGCCTGCGGCGCCGGCAAATGGCAAACCATTGCCCGAATCGTGCTGCCGCACGCCGTCCCCGGGATCATGACCGGCATGATTCTGGCAATGGCCCGCGGGGCAGGGGAGGTCGCG
>JAUIHJ010000291.1 GCA_030432015.1 bacterium | reverse complement strand
TGGGCAGCGAAACGTTGGCGAGCGGTCGGCGCGCGCTGCAGAAAAGGTGGGGCAAACCGCGTGTTGACGGCGTCACTACCGCTTAGAGCAGTTGCGTTGTCACGGTGCCGAGTACGAAAGCAACGATCGAAAGCAGTGTAGCGCGTGGGTTCATTGTCAGGTGGGGCTTGTCGGGGGACTTGGTGGCGGGAACGATTTGACCCAATTATGCAGATAATTCGCTTGACGAAAAGGGCCGCTGATGTGAGGGGGGGCGGCGCTGTGGAGGCGGCGGGAAGCGTGGCCGCCACGCAATTTAAATTCTCTTCCCCAGGTCACCCGCGCCGCGAGCCAGCGCCGAATCGATATGATGGCAGTCGGGCCCTGGCTGCTGACTTTCACCACCATTCACGGCGATCGCAGTGATAGCACTGATCACCTTACCGCTGTTGCTGATATCCCAGCCTGGTCAAACCGATCAGGCGACGTTTCCGCCATTGCAACCAGAGACGGTGCGTGTCGATCGAGGCCTGCAGCTGACTGTTTACCCGGATCGAATTCGTTTGCAGTACGACCTGGGGTTGAGCCCACCGGCCGCCGCCGCCCTCCTGGTACAGAAATCGCGCCACCTTCCCGAAACGGACGATCGCAGGCTCTTAATGGAGGCCATTCGTGACCTGGTCGTTCCGGAGATCCAACAGCGTTGTCGCATGATGGCGAACGGCCAGCCACTGACCTGGCACCCGGTCGAGGCCATCTTGTTCCCCAAGCATTACGTGCAACTCGCGTGCATCTTTGAGGCTCCGTTGCCTCCAGCTGGCGAAAACATCCACCTGCAACTGACAGACGGTAGTTTGCGGAGTTGCGACGGAACTCATTCAATCGCCGTCAGAGCAAAAGGTGGGGCGCGGATCCAGACGTCGACCGCGCCACTGATCTTAGCCCGCGTGCCCCGTCAATTGTCGAGTAATGATTCGGCTGCTCAGCGCGAGGCGGCTCGCCGGGCTGAAGCGGTCGTCCTGCGGCCACAAAACTCGACCGATGCCACAACGAAGTTGACGTCAGGACAACTCGACGCGGGCGAGGCCGATTCCCAGAATCCCGGGGACGAGAAATCCGGGGACGAAAATCGGCGGCTTCAAGAGTCGGTGCGAAATCACGCGCAGGCTGCCAGCAAGGCCACCCGTTCCACGGCCCTCGGGCCAAGACCGGTCGCGCGATGGTCCGCGGCGACCAATCGACGGTGGACCTTCCTGGCCGTGTCTTCCGGATGCTTCTTCGGCGTCCTGGCGTTGCTCTTGGCGCTGGCCCTAGCCCTGATGTGGCGCCGTCGCCGCCGTTAGGGTGGTCGCAAGAACCTGCCGGGGTTGTCTGCCCCTCCGCCGTTCGCATCGGGTATCATGACGCGTGGGGAACGACGAGATTCTTGACAGCAGGAGACTATCTCATGTCGGATGCCATCCAGATCGTGACAACCACTTCTGATCTCGCCGATGCCGAACGGATTGCCGCCGTGCTCGTCGCCAATCGGCTCGCTGCCTGCGTCCAACTCGCTGGACCAATCGAGAGCACCTATCGCTGGAAGGATCAAGTCGAAAACGCCAGCGAGTGGATCTGTACGATCAAGACCCTGAGGGACCTCTATCCAGCAGTCGAGTCAAAGATTCGCGAGCTGCATTCGTATAGCGAACCGGAGATTACCGCGACCGCGATTGTCGCGGGCAGTCAGGGGTACCTCGATTGGATCGCCGAGTCCGTTGGGCCCGCCACTTCCGCGGCGGGAGAGGCGGTCACACCATCGGTGCAGCGTGCCGGTGAATGACGTGGAAAGGCCTGATCCATCACGATCGTTTCACCTTGTCCTGCACTATCGACCCGCCGAGGCGTGCAGTGGTGAATCCGTGCGGTTCGCCGGCTGTGAACTGGCAACCTTGCGGTTGTCGCCACAACAACAAGCGACACCGTTCCCACTTAGCTTCGAAGTGGCGAGCGATCGTCTGGTCGAACTCCCGCGGATGTTCTTCGAGCCAGACGGGTCGTTTGTCTGGGTCTCACCAACCGGGGTCGAGCCGTCCTGGCAGGTCGATGGCGTCCTGAACGATCGCGCCGACCACGTGGTTGCGATCGAATTGAAAGGTGCGTGTCCTCGCCCACAATTTGAACGCTTGCTCAGGATCTTCGGCTGGCCTGAGACGCGACTGGTTGTCCAGCTTGTCCAAGCTGCCGCGTTTGTGGAAGACGCCGAGTTTTTCCGGTTTGCTGGCCAATCCGGCTGGCAATGACCGCTCGCTGCCGCGGCCGGCGAGCGACGCGTGAAGGGGGCGTGGGTTCCCTTCAAGCCGTTTCCGCCCCTCGGGCAAGCCGACCGGGGCGAAACCATTGAAAAACAGGTGATTGCGGGCTCGCCTGGCGCTGTCCGGCGATGCGTGACCTGCCCTGGCCCCGCCCGACCGGGCATGGAATTCTCGTGGCAAATCCCCTAGAAATGAAGGATGCTGTCTGCGCGCCGCAGCCTGCGAGGCGGCGTCTGTAGCCTGGTGCAGGTTGCAAAGGGCTCCGCGGCGCAAAATACTAAATGGAAGAGATGCACGCCTCCGATTCCCGCGCGAATGACGCTTCCCGCGCGAACGACGCACGCCAACCCACGATGCTCATGTGAAAGAAATGTCATGCTGACTGCGGATAAAGTGTTGGACAGGTACTATCTTGATATTCGCTGCATGTTGGTCGAGATCGCCGCCACGTTGGATCGTCACGACCGGGCGTTAGACGATTCTTCGGCAACGGACGGCAGAGACGCCCGCCTCGACAAAGTCTATGACGCGTTGGCGATGCTGGCCCAAACTGGCGGAACGCCCGACCGTAGCGAGCGGTTGTTGAACATGTTTTCAGATCTGGACTGAACAGGCTCGGATGGTCGCGTCACCAACGATGCCCGCAGGAAAGGCCCCCGGCTTCGCGACGCATGGACGCGGCGGGAAAACTACGAAAACTTGTCGAGCCCACGAAAGGGAAAAGGCGCATGCAAATTATCCAACCCCATTACCACGCGATCGCTCGGACCGCACAGGACTACGAACGGATGGCGATGTCCGGCGTGGTCGCCGTTGCCGAGCCCGCGTTTTGGGCCGGTTTTGATCGTGAGTACCCCGAGACTTTTATCGACTACTTCAAGCAGATCAGCGAATTCGAACCGACACGGGCGGCCGATTACGGCATTCGACATTTTTGCTGGGTTGCTGTGAATCCCAAGGAAGCGGAAAACCCGGCATTGAGTCATGAAGTCTTGAAAAAGATGCCCGAGTTCTTCACCAAGCCCACCGTGCTGGGTGTGGGAGAAATTGGCTTTCACAAGACGACCAAGAACGAAGAGGAGATTTTCGAGGCCCAGGTCGAACTTGCGATCAAGCACAACCAATTGATCCTGATTCATACGCCTCACTTGCAAGACAAAGTGCGCGGCACAACACGGACCCTCGAAGTCCTCCGGCACATGAATTTCGATCCGGAGCGAGTCTGGATTGACCACGTGGAGGAGCACACCATTCGGGGGCCGCTGGAAGAAGGGTATTGGGTTGGCTTTACGCTATATCCGATCACCAAATGCACTCCCAAGCGGGCGGTGGACATGCTGGAAATCTATGGTCGCGAACGGATTATCATTAATTCGTCAGCAGACTGGGGCCCCAGCGACCCATTCACGTTGCAAGAGTGCATCATGGATTATCGAGCTCGCGGCAATTCGCTTCAGGATGCGATCGAGGTCTTCCATAACAACCCCTGTCGCTTCCTGGGACAAAATCCAAAATTCGACATCAAGCCGATTCGTGTCGAGCAAGAAGGCGTCGAACAACCGGTGGGTAGCGCGACGTAGTAACGCCACGAACTGTTTTCGAATTCCCGTTCGGCGTGCCTGCTGTGTCGAACATTTGCCTTCCGATAGGTCGGGCGCGCGCTCGTCATGCATCTCATGTTCATTTCACCACGCCTGGGGCCCACGAGGATGATTGCCGCGGCCCTCCTGTTGGGCGAATTGGCCGGCATTCATTCGACTTGGCTTTCCCCATCGGGCGGCGAACTGGCGGCGGCCACCCGCCACCCCGTTTCGGTGACCGAAACCGCGGCGTTTGTCACTCGAGACAAGGTTAGTGTGCGGATCAGCGTGTTCGTGGAAGACCTGTTCCTGTTTCACAATCTGAAACCGAATGCCCAAGATTTTCTTGAGCCGAACGTCATTCGGGCGGGGATCGAGAAACACGAACAGTTTCTTTTGGAACGGTTTGTGATCCGGGATGTGGAAGGCGCCAAGCTGTCTGGGCATGTCGTGGGTGTGAAGGAATTCGAGATGCCGACAGAAGGCGTTCCCATGGCGGAATTGATGGCCCACAAGCTGGAATTTCGCTTGGAATACGAACTTCTTCAGCCGCCCGAGTTTCTCACCTTCAGCCAGCATCTGGTGGACCAGGACGTCTTGATTCCGGCCGAAATGAAGCTGGTGATCAAGCAGGAAAATGCGGGGACTCCATTTGGCGCGGTCCTGCAACCAGACCATCCGGAAACAGTTCGCTTCAGCTGGGAGAACCCGGCACTTCCGGCGGAGGCATCGGAGGAAGAGTGGGAAGCGTGGTTTCAGAAACAGCGCGAAGAAACGCTCGGGATCACCAGTTACAGTTCCGTCTATTCGTTTCTCTACATCGAGGACTACGAGGTCCGGCACGAGATTCTGATCCCCCTGCTATCGCTGGAAGAGAGCGTGCTGATCGCCCGCGATGACGATGCGTTTCTGGACCTCGCCGAACAAGATGTCGCGCGGCAACAGATCGAAGCCTATTTTACGTCTGGCAACCCCATCGAAATCGACGGGGTTGCCGTCACGCCACACGTCGATCGGATCGACTTTTATGGGCTCGACTTTAAGGACTTCGCAGTCCAAGCCGAACGCAAGAAAGTCAGCATGGCAAATGCTCGCGTGGGCGTCATCCTCTCTTACGACACCAAGGGGGCCCCTGCGACGGTCAAGTTGACGTGGGACCGATTCAATCGGTATGTCTGGTCCATTGGCGTGTTCGTTTTTGCTTACGAGGACGCTCAGAAGGCGACGCTTTCGCGGATCGGAAACGCCAACACGTACCAGTGGCAGAATCCGGGCCGACCGCCCGCTGCGGTCTTAGGTGAGATTGCGTCGACGTTGCCTCCCCCGCCAATGATGCGGCTCCCAATCGGAACGGTCGTGTGTCTCTGCCTGTTGCCGGTTGCGGCGTTCCTTTTTCACCGCCAATCCCGCAACCGACTCATTGCGCTCACCTTCCTGATCGTGGTCTCCGCGGCGACGTGGCCCCTCGCGGCGTGGGAAATCGAACGGCCGTTTGCGGCGCCACCTGAAATCTCACCCGACGAGTCCGCCGCGATCTTTGCGGCACTTCACAAGAACATGTATCGCGCGTTTGACTATCGAGACGAGAACGCGATCTATGATGCGTTGGCCAAGAGCGTCGATGGTCCGCTGCTGCGCGACCTCTATTTGCAAGTCCGTCGAGGACTCGAGATGCAAGAGCAGGGTGGCGCCGTTTCCCGTGTCCGCGATGTCGTGATTGAAGAAGGTACGCAGGAGGTGTTGCCCCCCGAGACCAGCAGTGATTCGCGCGGCTTTGGCTACCGCTGCCGCTGGACAATCCGCGGCACTGTCCAACATTGGGGGCACCTGCATTCCCGCACCAATCAATACGTCGCCCTGTTTGTCGTCGAGCCACGCAACGATTCCTGGAAAATTACCCATATGGATGTACTCGACGAGCAGCGGCTTCAGTTCGAAACCAGCACCCGAGGATTGTGAAGATGCCACCGATGTCCCTCTTTCCCACCTAGCTGGGCAGCACCAAATTGTGGTGCACTGCGTTGCCTCCAGCCGGTGGGGCTCTACAATTCGGCCACATGATTGAAGTTTTCCAACTCGTAAAACGATTTGAATCAGGCGGCCAGGAGGTTCTGGCCGTTGATGGGCTTTCGTTTTCCGTTGCCAAGGGGGAAGTCTACGGATTGCTGGGACCCAATGGTGCGGGCAAAACGACCACGCTGCGGATGGTCGTCGGATTGTTGACTCCGGACGCCGGGTACGCGGAAGTGGAGGGGTTTCGGACGTCGGATGCTCCGGACGAGGTCAAGTCGCGGCTGGGTCTCGTTTCAGCCAGCGACGGTGTCTATCCCTGGCTGTCGGTCCGGGAAATGGTCCTGTTTTTTGCCGACTTGTACGGTGTCCCTACGGCCGTTGCCAAAGCACGCTTGGAGCATCTCAGCAAGGTAATGGAGATCGATCATTTTCTGGATCGCCGATGCGCCAATCTCAGTACCGGCCAACGCCAACGCGTGACCTTGGTGCGGGCCTTGATCCACGATCCGCCCGTCATGCTTCTGGACGAACCAACTCGCGGTCTCGACGTGATCGGAAGCAAAGTCGTCTTCGACTACATTGAACTGTTACGCGAGCAGGGCAAGGCAGTGATTGTCAGCACGCATCGGCTGGACGAAGCACAGCGTCTGTGCGACCGGTTTGGCCTTCTGCATCAAGGGCATATGTTACATGAAGGATCCTTCAGTGAGCTGCGGAACGCGACAGGTTGCGAGACCTTGGTGGAGATGTTCTTGAGCTTCCTGCAACGCGATCAGCAGGCCAGCCCGGCCTCCAGCATGGATGCGGAACCACTTCCTGCCAGCAAGACCGGGGACTGACCAGTCACCACGGACTGGCGCGTCCTTTCCGAATTCGCACACGACGGGTTTTTCATGAATAGCCAGCCAGAACTCACAGAAGCCGTTGCGACGGCGCCGGATTCGGCCGGCGTGGCGCGCGTCAAGCGGACCGTCTTGGGGCGGCTGTGCCGGCTGTGCCTCAAAGAATTGCGCGAAATTCTTCGTGACCGTCGGACCATCATGACGCTCGTATTCATGCCGCTGCTGGTCTACCCGCTTCTGAACATGATATTTCAGAAATTCCTGGTGACCTCGTTGCAATCGGCGAGTCAGGTCCAGGTCTTTGTGGGCGTCGAATCCGAGACGGCCGGAAAACTGTTGACGGAGTACCTGTCCGCGGGCGACGTGATCCTACGCGACGAGGGGAGCCTCGCGCCGCGTGCGAGTGCAGGCGAGAAGCCGCTTGGTCTTGCCTTGCCAAATGCCACCGCGGAGCCTGAAATCACGATCACCGAAATGCAGAACCTGCGGGCCCGTGTCGCAGACGGCGCCATCGATGTCGGCGTTGTGATACGCGAGGCGAGCATCGTCGCAACAGCCGACGCCAACAGAGCACCGCGGCAGCCATTCCATTGCGAGTTGATTTATCGCGAAGAATCTCAGCTCAGCGCAAGCGGCGTACGGTTCATCGAAAAGCGATTGAGCGCCATCAACGACCAATTTGTTCGCGAAATCATGGCAATTCCCGTGGTCCAGCGCGCTTTGCCGCGGATGGGGTTCCGTGCCGCGTTGCCGACCAAAGTCGTCCGCTCGACCGTTCGTCAGACAGGATCCGCCTTTTCGTTAACCACTGTCGTGCCGTTGATCCTGATCTTGATGACGATTACGGGGGCCGTCTACCCGGCGATTGACCTGACCGCTGGCGAACGCGAGCGTGGCACGATGGAAACACTGATGGCCGCGCCCGTACCGCGTCTCGGGCTGTTGGTGGCAAAGTACATTGCGGTACTGACCGTGGCCCTGTTTACCGCCACCGCGAATCTGGTCGCGATGACCGTGACGTTGGTCGCCACGGGGCTCGGCCCGATGCTTTTCGGCGACGAAGGGTTGTCGCCTCTGCTGGTGTCGCAGGTTTTCGCGCTGCTAATTCTGTTCGCCGCTTTTTTTTCCGCCGTCCTGCTGGCACTGACCAGTTTTGCCCGCAGTTTCAAAGAGGCTCAGGCCTACTTGATTCCTGTAATGTTGCTGGCGTTGGCCCCGGGCATCATGAGCCTCATGCCGGAACTTAAATTCAATGGCATCTTGGCCATCACGCCGCTGGTCAACGTCGTCTTGCTGGCGCGCGACATCTTTGAATCGAATGTGGATCCGATGCTGGCGAGCGTCGCCGTGCTCTCGACGATCCTGTACGCAATTGCGGCATTGACCTTGGCAGCTCGCGTCTTTGGTACCGATGCGATTCTGTACGGGAGCGAAGCGACCTGGTCGGACCTTTGGCGGCGCCCGCGTGAGTCGCGAGCTGCGGCCACCATTGCCGGCGCGATGTCCTGCCTGGCGCTGTTGTTTCCCGCCAATTTCCTGGTTTCAAATTCGCTCCGCGTCGTTTCCGAACTGAGCATGACGTTGTGGCTGGGGCTGGCAGCCCTGGCGCTGGTTGTCTTGTTTGTGGGTGTCTCCTTGTTGTTTGGATTTGCGCAGCACGTGAGAATCGGCGATGGGTTTCGGTTGCGCCCTGCGGCGTTGCTGGCGTTTCTCGGCGCGATGCTGTTGGGCGTCTCAATCTGGCCATTCGCCCACGAGATCTTTCTGGTTGAAGAAGCGATTGGTCTCAGCTCACTGGGAAAGGAGCAGATCGCCGCGGCCCAGGAACAGATCGAGCGTCTTCGACAAGTACCGCTGATTGTCATTCTGCTGACGTTGGCCGCCGCCCCCGCGGTTTGCGAAGAATTCTTCTTCCGCGGGTATTTGTTCAGCGCCCTGCGGCAGACCATGCGACCCTGGAAGACCGTGGCCGTGTCGGCTGTGCTGTTCGGAGCTTTTCATGTGATTACAACCAACACCTTGTCCGTCGAGCGGTTTGTGCCCAGCACGATCATGGGGTTGGTACTCGGCTGGGTCAGCCTGCGGAGCGGCAGCGTATTACCCGGGATGCTCCTGCACGCCTGCCATAACGGCCTGTTGCTGTCTGTCCTGTATTACAAGTCCGAACTGGCCGCCAGTGGTTGGGGGATCCAAGAGCAGGAACACATGCCAACTTCCTGGTTGGCAACCGGGGCGGTGGTCGCTGTCGTGGGACTCGCACTGGTGATGTCGGCGACCAGACGTCGCTCGGAGGCAGGTACCGAGCAACCTGACGAACAGGCAACGGACCCGCCCGCCGAGCCATCAACCGAGCGCGGATAGGGTCGCGACAAGAGGCGAGCCCCGGCGCAAGGCACGGGCTAATTGTGCCGTTGGCGCGCCGGCCAAAATCTGCCGCGCCGCGCAAGACCTGGCGCCGTTGCCAGCAAACACAGCGCACCTCCCGCGGTCCCGCACCGCCAGCCCGCAGACAAGAGGGGGCGATTCCGCATTCCTTGTCCCCGCGAGTCGGAGAAGCTCGACGACTGGAGAAAATCTGCCCCGAGATTGTTCCCAACCGGGGATTTCGACCATTGACATTCGTCGCGATCTCGTTAAAGATATTGAGACTCAGTGTCAATAAGAGCTGAGCGACGTCGCGACGAAGCCCGCCACCTGCACTCTCAAGGCAGCCAGCCACGCCCGACGATTCTCCCGCCCGCGATCGGTTCGCCCGGGAATTTCAGAATCTTCGAGTCAACAAGGAGTGCATTATGTCGT
>JAUIHJ010000290.1 GCA_030432015.1 bacterium | reverse complement strand
CTCCCCGACGCACCAAACGTCAAGAGTCACGCCGTGATCGAAGCTCCAACTTCGGTCGCGGCTTTTTTTTGCGCGCCGACCAGTGCGTATAAATCGGCTGTTTGCTCGCATGCGATTTTCGGCCGCGCAGGTCAAGTCTGATTTGCAGCCGGGCTCGACATTGGGCCAGGTCTCCCAGGTCCATGGGACCAGAGATCGCCCGTTAGGAGCCAACTGGGGAGACCGGTTTTCAGCGTGCTGGCGACCGAGCTTGCGACACACGCACTTCGAGCCGATGATCAGCAGCATCGACCGACAAGGCAAGCGAGCTTGCCTTGCTCAACTACATTGGCACTCGGCAGAACCCAATTTCAAAGGTGGCGGGAACAGCCCGTCGTGTCGGCGACGATCAGCTGGGCTTTCTCACCTGTCCGCTTTCTCAGCCGGCTTAGCTGGCCGCGGCTTCATCGCCGATGGAGCCCTCCAGAAACTGACCCATCTGGCGGAATTTCTCATAACGCTGTTGCAAGCGTTCTTCGTTGGGCAAGGCCAGCAATTCGCGCAGCGACTTGACGAGATGTGCTTTGACCCGACGGGCCGTTTGGTGATGATCACGATGGGCGCCTCCCAGCGGTTCCGGAATGACGTCATCGACGACCCCCAACCGCTTCAGATCACCGGAAGTGAATTTCAGTGCCGTTGCTGCACGTTCGGCAAACTCGTGGCTCTTCCAGAGAATTCCCGCACAGCCTTCCGGGCTGATCACGGAATAGTATGAATGCTCCAGCATCGCGACCCGGTCTCCGACACCGATGCCCAACGCGCCGCCGCTGCCCCCTTCGCCGATGACGACACAGAGGATCGGAGTGTTCAGCCGCGACATGGCGAACATGTTCTCCGCGATGACTTGTGCCTGTCCCCGTTCTTCGGCACCGATTCCGGGATAGGCCCCCGGCGTGTCGATCAAGCAAATCACCGGCAAATGATACTTGGCAGCCAACCGCATCTTCGACATGGCTTTTCGGTAGCCTTCCGGGTGCGCACAGCCAAAGAAGCACGCGCTTTTTTCCTTGTAGGTGCGCCCCTTTTCGTGACCGACCACCAGCACTTTGTATTGATCCAGCTTGGCAAATCCGGTTCGCATGGCCCGGTCGTCACCGAAGAACTTGTCGCCGTGCAGTTCGACGAAGTCGTCAAACACCAGCGACAGATAGTCGACGGTATGAGGTCGGTCTTTGTGTCGCGCGACCTTGACGGTTTCCCAGGGCGACAGGTTTCCGTAAATCTGCTTGGTCAGATCCGCCTCGTCGCGTCGGAGTTGCCGAATCTGGTCCTGGATTTCCGGTGTGTGGGCCTGTTTCTGCAACTCGGCAATGCGCAACTGCAGTTCGAAGATGGGTTGTTCGAATTCAAATCCTTGGGCGGGAGCTTCCATCGCATTCAACTCGAATTTCTAAGGCGTTTGCAAGAGGGAGAGGTTGTCGTCGGAGCGTCGCTGTTTGCAGGTGTTGCTGAGGGCTGCCTGGAAATGCGTTGCCGGGCGTGACACCCACTTCCGGCGGCCAGGTACATCGGGGTGGCTACTCTTCTTTTTTTCGACGCGATTTTGACTTGGGCAGCGGCTTGAACACATTGATCGACTGCAATTCGCTCAACAGCTGCTTCATGGAGTCGGGACGCTTTTCTTTGTCCTTCGCCATCATTCGCTGCAGCAAGGCGGCCATATCACTGGTCACCTTGTCGTTGCCCACCAAGACACTTGGGATCGGTGCCTTGAGATGTTTGTTCAACAAATCGTCGGGGCTTTCTCCGGAAAATGGCGGACGACCGTTGAGTAGTTCGTACATCACGCAGCCCAGGCTGTAAACGTCAGAACGGGCGTCGAGTGCTTCGTTCCGGATCTGCTCGGGCGACATATAGCTTCGGGTGCCGCGAATGGTCCCCCGTTTGCGAAACATCGCGGCGAATCCTTTCGAAATCCGCTTGGAGATTGTGAAGTCGATCAGCTTCAATTCCGCGTCTTCGTTCAACAAGAAATTGTCAGGTTTGACGTCGCAATGAACCCAGCCCGCTTCGTTGAGTTGTTGCAGGCCCAAGATGGCCTGTTCGACGATCTTGTTGTAGTTCTTGTGCAGGCTTTCGTGGCCGTGCTCGCGCATGTATTGTTTGACGTTCAGATCGGTAAAGACCTCCAGCACCAGGTAGCCGATCTTGTTGTCCACTTTGAAATCGATGACGTCGATTACGTTCGGATGGTCGATTCCATGTGCGACATCATATTCGTGCTTCAGGTAACCGATTTCTTCGCGATCACCCCATAGCTTTCGATTCAGAACCTTGAGCACGTAGCGGCCGCTGCCGTCGTCCTTGATGGCCTCCCAAATCTGGGTGGCATTTCCAGAACGGATGAACTTTGCCAGGCGGTACGGGCCGAGGAAGTCGGGTAGTTTGCTCACGATGACTTTCGCGTGATTCGTCGTGGCGACGAAACGGATGGCGATCTTCCCTCGGTGCGACACCGCAATGAAGGACTACAACTCCGACAGTGTAAAACAACGCCTCGCGCAGCGGAAGACTGGTGGCGACAGTTGCCGGGTCGACGTTCGTGCCGGCTTCGCATCAGCGACTCTCGAGGACGCGCATGTAGAGCTTCCGGATTTCTGCCGTCATGAACTCATGGCGGAACTGCTCGGTAAATCGGGCCTGGCCAGCCTTTCCCATGGCCTCCCGGCGTTGGTCATTCCTGGCGACATCGACCAGCGCCTCGGCCAGCGGTCGGATGCTCTGCGGTGGCAATAAGTATCCGGTGACGCCATCGATCACGACTTCGCGTGCACCATCGACGTCGTAGCTGATTGCCGGTTTGCCGGCGATCAGGGCTTGTGGCAGCGCGCGTGCCAGCCCCTCGCGCAGGCTGCAATGCACCAACGCATCCATCGCGCCGACCAGGGATGGGATTCGCTGCGGGGCGACCAGTCCGGTAAAGCAGAAGTACTCCGTCAACCCCGCCGCGGCGATCTGTGCCTCGAGTTTCGTTCGCAGCAGCCCATCGCCGATCAACAGAAATCTCAGTTGGGGAAACTGCCCAACCGCTTCGGCGGCCGCCTCGATAAGGTATTCGTGCCCTTTCAGGTGAAACAGTCGAGCGATCTTGCCGATCACGATTTGGTCGTCGCGGAAGCCCAAGGCGCGGCGGGTCTCTTGGCGGGTCGTGTTGGCATTGAGCAGAGGGGCGACGTCCATGCCGCTGTAAATGGTGGTAAATTTTTCACGGGGTGCCACGTGGGCGGCGACCAGTTGATCCGTCATTGCGTCGGCGACGCTAATCAACGCATGGCATCGCCGCGCTGCGAATGTTTCGCAACGGCGAAAAAACGATCGCGCCCCCCTGCTTTGAAACTCATGAAATGGCGCGCCGTGAACGGTGTGCACGACCGCGGGGACATCGAGCGACGTGGCGGCCAGGCGACCCAGCATGCCCCCCTTGGCGCTATGGGTGTGGACCACGTCCGGCGCGAAGTCTCGTAGCGAACGTTTCACTTCCCGATAGGCGCGCAGATCGTGTCCGGGATGGATCGCCCGCCGCAAATGCGGCAGCACCAATTGCGGGACATCGGCCCCCTGCTCGGCTGCCAGGAGATCGCCTTCGGGGCCCAGCGCCGGGCCGGTGATCAGCAGCACGTCGTCCCCATGTTGGCGAATCAGGTCTTCGCAGGTGAACAACGTATTTTCTTGCGCGCCGCCGACAATCATTCGAGTAATCACGTGGGCGATGCGCATGAGCAATGAGGCTGACTCAGGAGATGTTGCGGTTGCTTAGGAATCGTTGGTGGAGAAATAGACACGCAGCATGTAAAGCCCTTGCGGAGGCGCGGTCGGTCCGGCCAGCCGCCGATCACGTGCGGCCAGAATCTCTGTCGGCCATGACGCAGGTTGTTTTCCTTTGCCGACCTGGACCAGCGTGCCGACCAGATTGCGGACCATGTTATAGAGGAACCCGTCAGCCTCGACCTCGATCACGATGCGCTGCGAAACGTCAAAGGTCGTTTCCCTGGTGACGGTGAAATCGCGAATGGTGCGGATCGTTGCCAGGCGTGGCGAACCAGCCGATTCGTAGGACTTGAAATCATGTCGACCGATGAGGCCTTGGGCCGCTTGCCGCATCGCGTCGATGTCCAGCGTCTCGTGGATGAACCACGCGCGGTTCCGTGCGAAGACATCGGGAATGGAATCGTTGTGGATCAGGTAACGGTAGCGTTTTCCAGCCGAATGACGAATTGCGCAAAAATCGGAGCGTGCCTCCCTGGCCTGCATGATGCGCACGTCATGTGGCAGGTTGGCATTGAGTGCCCGCAGCAGCACGGCGGGCTCGAGCTGTGAGGCGGTCGTGAAACTGACCCCTTGCCCATACGCATGCACGCCGGTGTCGGTTCGCCCGCTCCCCACCACACGCAGGGATTCTCCGGTCACGTTCCGAATGGCCGCTTCCATCGCTCCCTGCACGGTGCGCCGATCAGGCTGCCATTGCCAGCCAGAGAATTCCGTGCCGTCGTACGCCACCGTGAGATGAATGCACCGCATGGGAGTCGCCGGTCCACACGTGACGTGTGACCGCCTGAGATCCTGTCTTGATAAAAGCGGCCGGCGTTGGGCAAGCGTCGCCGCCCTCGCCGTCACGCCGTCTGGCGGCAGAGCAACTCGGCGATCTGCACCGCATTGGTGGCGGCACCTTTGCGAAGATTGTCGCTGACGCACCAGAACGCCAAGCCGTTATCGCACGACAAGTCTTCACGTATACGACCGATGAAGACATCATCCTTGTGACTGCAATCCAATGGCATGGGATAGCTCCCAGCCGCCAGGTCGTCCACCACCGTGATGCCCGGAAAGTCGCTGAACAACTGCCGCGCTTCGGCGACGCTGATCTTGCGTTCCGTTTCCACCAGGATGCTCTCGCTATGGCAATTCGTGACGGGAACGCGGATGCAGGTTGGGCAGACACGAATGGAATCGTCGCCAAAAATCTTCTGTGTCTCCCAGACCATCTTCATCTCTTCCGACGTGTAGCCGTCCTGCTTCTCGCTGCCGATCTGCGGGACGAGATTGAAGGCGATCGGGTGGGCAAAGGCTTGATAGTTATAGGATTCGCCGGCGAGCGCTGCGCGGCTCCCCTGCTCCAGGTCCTGTTCACCGGCAACGCCGGCGCCGCTGGTTGCCTGGTAGGTGCTCACGATGACTCGACGAATTCGACCCGCATCGTGGAGCGGTTTCATGGCGACCACCATCTGCGTTGTCGAGCAATTTGGGCTGGCAATGATCCCCTGGTGGTTGCGTGCTGCCTCGGGGTTGATTTCGGGGACCACCAACGGCACGTGATCCTTCATCCGCCAGTAGCCACTCTCGTCGACCACCACGGCTCCCCGCTCGACAGCCCAGGGTGCGAATTCTGCGGCCACATCATCGGGTGTGCTACCGATGGCCAAGTTAACACCTTCAAAGGCTTCCGGGCGGAGTTCTTCGACGGTGTGTGCCTGCCCTCTGAACGTGATCTGTTTTCCGGCGGACCGCGCGGACGCCAGGAATTTGATCTGCTGCAACGGGAACTCACGTTGCTCCAATAGGTCACGCACAATCTGTCCGACGGCGCCGGTCGCGCCGACAAGGGCCAAAGTCTCAATCACCGAATGCATCTCCTGTGCTCGTCGCCGCAGAGGCCCGGCGGTACGCCGGTGCGGGACGGTTGAACGCTGTCGCGGGCTGCCAAGCCACCGAGTATACGTCGAGGTTGGGATCGATCAAAGTGCCACCCCGATGCGGCTTGCGTCTGCCGGGACCAAACGAGGCGTGGGGGCGGACCCTGGTCGATGGGTGGGACACGCGAAGCCGAGGGTTAGTTCGCGCCGCTCCCCATTTTGGGGCGATGCCGCTTGCGCTCCGGCGCGAATTCCGTGCCGGTTCGTCCAGCTATCCGGTCCGCCCCCCCTGCCCTATTCGTCAATCGACGCAGCCAGTTGGATCCGCCCGAAACCAGGGCTTCGGTCATCGTGGGTGGAACGAACGAGTAATTGGCAAAGATCATCGCCAGCCCAAACGTCCACATTCCCAAAAAGAGCCCAATCCCGCCGTGCACGCAGACTGCCATGAAGAGGACGATGGGTCGAGTTCGTTTGGGCCAGACCAACGCGCAGAAAAATGCCTCCCAGAAGACCGTCACGTGAGAGAGCAATGCGATTAACCACGGGCTACGAACCAGCCAGGTCATGTCGAGCGATTGGTATTCGAGGTTCGCAACCGCAAACCATACCGCGCTGCCGTCCCACCACATTTCACCCCGCATCTTGCTCACGCCGCCGAACAAGTAGATGACGCACATCTGTAATTGGATCAGCCGTATGGCGACGTTGGCGCTGACGGTGGATTTCACCCTGTCCGCTTGCTTCCCCCCCTGCCCCGCCTGTCGGCGCGCCAGCCAGTGATCCACGGAATAAACCGCGCCGCTGGGGCCCAGCATCACGTACATTGCCAGCATCGCGTTGACCTGGTCCAGGCCAAAGAAAGCGCCTGAAAGGCGGTGGCAGTAAGCCAACGTAATGATCGTCGCCAGCACAGAGGTGACTCGCGTGTAATAGCCGACGGTGAACATGATGAAAATCGTCAGCGCAAACAGGTGCAACGCGCCAAGGATCGCGGGTGACTCGAAATACCAGAGATAGCTCCAGGCAGCACTGTCGCCCTGCATGTCACGCGCTAACTCGTTGGGCAGGAACCCGTCCGGTCCCAAGAATGCCATCAAGTCCAGCGTCCAGACCGCGTGGGTATAGAACAGCATCGATCCGGCGAGAATTCGGATCATCGCCAGTGTGTGAGGTTGTGTCTCAGAAAACCAAAAGCGATTCCAGCCGGCGAGAATATCGGCCGCCCAGGCGCTGATGATGTGCGTCAGACGATTCACGGCCCGTCCTCCCGCCTTGGCGTGTCAGACAATTCGATGAAGGTATCCGGGTCGTTGATCGAGCGGTTCGATTGAGAAAATTCAAACGGATCGAGCAGCCGATGTTCAACACGTCGTAGACGGACACGCGCTGCACCGTGCTTCTTCTGCAGGTGGTTCACGATCGCATCGCGGCGGGCTTCGTACATCGCGCGGCGGCGTTGCCAAACTGCCAATTCCGCAGGGTTGTTGGCGACTTCAGGCGGCGGCACCGCCGGGATAAACGACGCATTGAGATGCTCGCTGAGCATAAAATGTCGATGGTAGCGGAGCCTTGGCCAGTCAACCTGCAGGTCCGGCATGGTGCGATGAATCGTCTCGCGACCGTCGTCGAATTCCATCGATGCCCGCAGCAGAAAGCTGGAGCCGGGATCTGGCGCGAAGAACGCGTAGCCGTGATTCAAATAGGTTGCGTTGGCGTACGGACTGATCCAACCCATCAACGGCTGAGCCAAGGGTGATCCTGTTCCCGGCACCGAAGAGGTTTGAAATGCGAAGGGCGGCAGGAAAACAGCCGTCAGATGAAAGATCAGCAAACCGCTAACAATCGCTCGCCGTGTTGGCGACCAGCGATCGTCCGCGTTTTCCGTTGCCTTGTTCTGGTTTTGCGTCATCGACATGCGTGAGGAGTCATTCGGCTGAGAATGTGACTCTCAAGACATCGGCATTTTCGAGGACCGTGGCTAGGATCAGCAGGATTGCCCGACACATCGGCGCAAAAGAAAAACCCTCGCGCCGAAAATACTCGACGCGAGGGTTATTCGTATTTAATCGAGCGTGTCGATTGTTAGCGAGATGCAACTTGCGGCGCGTCGAAGTCGAAGGACAGCGACGGCGTGTCACCCGCTTTCAGCGTCAGAGTCTGCTCACGGCTGATCGTCTCGCCATTCCGTTCAACCGAAACGCGAACCGTGTAATTCGACCACTGCGAACCGCTGGCCAATTTGGTGGTGCGGAAAACCCGGACAGGACCTTGACCCTTGGTCTCGTTACCCACCAGGTAGACCGTCGCGTCTTCGGGCACTTTGACCGTGACAACGGTTTCAGGTGCCGCAGCCGAGTTCAGGTCGAACGCAACTTCAACGGATTCGCCAGCACGAATTTTGACGACTTTCGTCTCTTCGACGGCCTGGCCATCACGATCGATCTGGGCCTTAATCTCGTAGCTGTACTCATAACCAGGAGTCAGCCCACGCGAAACGTAACGGCGAACCGCACCGTTGCTACGCGTCGCAGTTCCGTTCACGAAAATCTGTGTTTCCGCTGGAACGTTGACGGTCAGCGTCGCTTCGGTGTTGGCACGTGCTCGTGTCGAATCAACCGGGGGAGGCGTCAAGGGAGCGCCACCCTCTTCCACAGCGTCACCTTCGACAGCAGGGCTGTCATAAATCACGGCGCCTTTCTGAACGGCACCAGAGTAAATGACCCCGCCGCTCGAACCACCGCTGGATCCGCCACTGGATCCGCCACTGGAACCACCACTCGAGCCCCAGCTATAGTGCCGGTGATGCCAGCCGTGCGAACCGCCCCAAGAGCCGCCGCTCGAACCGCCACTCGAACCGTGGTAACCCCAGGATCCGCCACTGGATCCCCAGGACCCGCCACTGGAATGATGCGAAACGTGGACGCGGTGATGCGCGTGCCAGCGAGCAAAAAGCCCGCCGTGCGAACCGTGGCTGCCACCCGAACTCGCGTAGCCGCCGCTGCTGCCACCAGAGCTTGCGTAGCCGCCACTGCTCCCGCCACTCGAGCCCCAGCTACCACCGTAGCTGTGGTGACCAGCGTGCGCTTGAGCACCCATTGCGAATAGCGCAACGGCTGCGACTCCCATAATCCGACCAAAAGAATGTGTCATCAGTGTTGTTCCCCCCTGTTTGAACGGAGAAAAAAGTGAATTGACCAACTTGGACTTTGACTGTTTTTCCAACTTCCACTAACATACCATCGAAATTCGGTAATTCAAGAAGCTTGGGGCGACTTTTCTGGTTGTCGTAAATGGATAGCCCCGGAGGCTTAGCAACGACGCCAGGAAAAACTTCAAGTTTTCGCTCGATTGTGTCGCGGTTTCGCTCGCGGCGCTCGCAGTAACCCGAATTTGGGGCGAATTTCAAGCCGGCATGCCACCTTATTTACGCTCGAAAGGGTGGGATCGATTTTGCCAAATCGAGCCTCAGGAGGGGCCGCGAGAGCGAGCTGATCCTTCGTATGACTTGCTGGTGAGAGGACCTGTTTACCTGTCGGTGGTTGCGAATATGGCCCGCGTGCCAGGTGCCGCCAAGACGACAAGTGCCCAGACGCCGAACGGCAGTTGGAGGCACCAGCACAGTGAAAACGGCAGGACGGCGGCGATCGCCCCCGCCAGTGCCAGGGCATAGCCGCGGCGGCGCACCATGTTGATGCCGCCCCATAGGATCAGGATTTGCAGGGCGAGCGTTACGGCTAGGAACCCGATCCCGAGCAAGTCTTCTTCACTCATTTTTTGTTGAAAAACGGCGGTGAGTCCCACCATAAGTGCTAACGCCAAAAAGAGGCTGGTGGTCACGGTCACCACGATCAGGCAAACGCCGGGCAGGAAGGTGACGCGGGCGTTGGTCCGCGACTCGAAGGGGACATGCGAAGCGGCGTACGGGTTTGCACCGTGATCGGCGCCGCTCAGCGGGTTGCCCTGGGGT
>JAUIHJ010000289.1 GCA_030432015.1 bacterium | reverse complement strand
TACGATCTGGGTGGAGGAACGTTTGACGTGACCGTGATGCGCATTGATGGCGAGGACTTTGTCGCGCTGGCCACTGACGGCGATGTGCAACTGGGCGGGCGTGATTGGGATCAACGCCTGGTTGATCTCGTGGCGGAGGAGTTCATTCGGAGACATGGTGTCGATCCGCGCGATGACGCCAACACGAACGGCCGTGTGTGGCGTGACTGCGAAGATGCCAAGCGGACGCTCACCGCCAGAAGCAAGACAACCATCGTCTGCGACTACAGGGGCGAGGCGATACGCATGGATTTGACCCGTGACCGTTTTCAAGAGATCACCCAGGATCTGCTCGACCGCATCGCCTTCACCACGCGCCAGGCGTTGCAGGCAAGTGGTCTGGCATGGTCCGATCTGGATCGCATTTTGCTGGTCGGAGGTTCGACGCGGATGCCGGCGGTCGTCTCCATGTTAAGCGAGCTTGCTGGGATGACCCCGGACCGTAGTGTTTCGCCGGACGAGGCCGTGGCGCACGGCGCTGCCCTGCATGCGGCCGCGCTCTTGGATCAACACGCCGGGAGGCCACCCGCTTTTCGCGTCACCAACGTCAATTCACACAGCTTGGGCGTGGTCGCTACGGACCCTCAAACCAGCCAGCCGCGCAACGCCACGTTGATTCCGCGAAACACGCCCTTACCGGCCCGCGCCCACCGAAGTTTCAAGACGCAAAAAGCTGGGCAAAAATCGATTCTGGTCCAGATCGTCGAAGGCGAGAGCGCGTCGCCGGATGACTGCTTGCGGTTGGGGAAGTGTACCGTCCGGCCGCTCCCTGCCGATCTTCCAGCGCAGACGCCCATTGATGTCCGCTTTTCATATAAAGAAAACGGTCGGCTGCGCGTTCATGTCGAATGCGCCGGCCAGGAACTGCAGCATGAGATCATGCGCGATAACAACCTCACCCAGGAACAGCTTGACAGCTGGCGGAGTTATATTTCGGGCCAACCACCTGCGGCGGCCACACCGCTTGCCCCCGATTAACGCGGCCGCCTCGCAACCGCCGATTGGAACTCGGTCTTGCGTGTCGCGAACCGGGCGTCCGCTTGTTGACTTGTAACTTGGCGACGGCCAAGATGAGAGCATGAGTCGGCAAGCCATCTTTGAAGCCAGTGTCAGCTATTTCCTGAGCCCGATTGGTTCGTATCTTGATGACCCGTCGGTCACCGAGGTGATGGTGAATCGGTTCAATCAGGTCTATATCGAACGCGCCGGCAGGCTGTACGAGACGGACGCCACGTTCGAAAGCGAAGATGCGTTGCTGTCGGCCGTACATAATGTCGCCCAATGGGTTGGCCGGCAAATCGATCTGGAAAACCCGATTCTCGACGCGCGGCTGCCGGACGGGTCTCGCGTTCACGCCATCATCCCGCCCGGCAGTCGCAACGGCACGTGCCTGACGATCCGCAAGTTCTCGCCCGGTGGATTAAGCCTTGATGACTTGATCGGATTCGGCTCACTCTCGGAATCGGCCCGCGAGTTCCTCGAGATTTCCATTCGGCTGCACAAGAACGTAATCATCTCCGGTGGAACCGGCACGGGAAAGACATCGCTTCTGGGCGCGGTCTCCGCGGCGGTTCCCGAAGAAGAACGGATTGTCGTTATCGAAGACACATCGGAGCTGAAACTGCGACAGAAACACTGCATCTATCTGGAGGTGCAACGACCAGACCAGTACGGCCGCGGCGCCCTGAGCATCCGCCAGCTCTTCGTTTCGTCGTTGCGGATGCGACCGGACCGGATCATCGTTGGCGAGGTGCGTGGCGGTGAAGCGCTGGATATGGTGCAGTCGATGCTGAGCGGACATTCGGGCAGCCTCTCGACCGTCCACGCCAATTCTTCCCGCGACGCGCTGGTTCGCCTGGAAACGCTGTCGATGATGTCCGATGTGCAAATTCCCGCGTATGTCGCGCAGGCACAAGTTGCTGCGGCCATCGATCTGGTTGTCCAGCTCGGCCGGTTTTCGGAAGACGGATCGCGTCGTGTCACACGCATCAGTGAAGTGACCGGCCTGGACCGGGTGGCCAACCAATACCTGATGACGGATCTATTTGTCGCCACGATGAAGGGCCAGTCGAGCGACGGGAAGCTGGTAAGCCAACTTGACCCGACCGGGGAAACGCCCACGTTTTCGCGAGAGCCGTACGAACACGGAATGGACGATCAGGTGCGGCTGACAAATTCCCTTTGGACGCGCTGACCGCAGGGTTGGGCAACTAGGCCAGCTCCAGAGGACCACCACCGCAAAAGTCGGGGTTCCCGAACGTCTTCAGTTCGTGACCAAAGCCGTGCGCCAGGGCTAGAAGCAATTCATTGTGCGGCTTACGGCGGAACTTTAGCGAACGTCCCATATTGAAGTTCAGGCCGCCGCCGACCAGTACGAACGGGATGTTGTCCAGGGTGTGCGAATTGCCCTTGCCCAATTCATTGGTCCACACGATCAGGGTATTGTCCAGCAGGCTGCCGGGCCCACCCGGTTCCGGAGTTTCGGCCAGACGTTTCGTCAGATAGGCCAGCTGCTGCGCAAACCAATGATTGATTTTGGTGAGTTGTTCCTGCGCTTTCTCGTTTGAATCTGGTTCGTGTGAAAGGCCATGATGCCCTTCGTCGATCCCCAGCCAGTGCATCTTTGCCTGGCCGACAGAGTTGGTGTACTGCAGCGTGGCGGTGCGGGCAAAGTCGTTCAGAAAGCTATTGACCATCAATTCGATCTGCATCTTGCTGATCGCGGGCATGTTGTCGTTGTCTTCCTTGACACCGGGCTCGAGTTCGGGCATGGCATGGCCCACTTTGACGGCGGCCGTTGCCTGCAGTTCCTGTTCCATTTCGCGAACGAAGGCGGCGTGTTCGTCCAGCAACTGGCGGTCTTGCGAACTGACGGAGTTGCCGATCTTCTTGAGGTCGGTTTGCAGATCATCCAGGACACTCGCCAGAGTCTCCCGGTCCTTCATGCGACCATACAATTTCTCGAACATTTGATACGGATCATCGATCGGCGCGATCGGTTGATTCGGGCCAGCGTAGACCATCCGAGTCCAGGTGTCGGCGCGATCCGGTACCAGCACACCAAATTCGAGCGATCCAAAACGGGTCCGTGTCGCGGCGTCCTGTTGCAGGAAATTCTTGATTTCCTGGTCAATGGAAAGGCCGCTCGCCCATCCCGCCGGGGTGTGTGAACCACCCTGGATATTGCCCGGAAACAATTCCGTTCCGGTCAGCAAACAACCGATGCCCCGCATGTGGCTGTCGCCATCGCCGCGCACGCGATCACAGAGACCGTTGAGAATCAGCGTGCGATCCTGGAACGGGGCCAGGGGCGTCAGGCTCTCCTTCAGCGTGTAGTCCGGGCCTTCCTCATCGGGCCAAAACGTGGGAGGAATGACTCCGTTGGGGCTAAACATCACGACCAGCCGCTGTTTTCGCCGCGCCTGATTGGCAAACCCGAGACTGGGCAAATTCAATACGAACGGCAGTGTCGCCGCGCTCAGCCCAAGATTGCGTAAAAAATCACGTCGTGAGTTCGTGCCTGGCATCATGAATCTCCGCATCGACATCTCTGAAATCTTGACACATCGTTTACTTGTTGACGTTGACTGCAAGCTCAGTTTCCCTTCCCACCATCGCCGTGGCAACCATCGTTTGGACAACCAGTTGCCGAATATTGAAGTCGTGCTGGGTAAAGGAATCGGTCAGATCGTGCAGCGTATTGGCACCGTAGGCGCGAACAGGCTGTTGCAGGAGGTGGTGAAAAAGCTGCTCGGTAAAGGCGGCGTGCGTCTCTTCACTTCCCACGAGAAACGTTGCCAATCCGTCGGCGCCCTCAAAGACGGCCCGTTTTCCGTCCTGGGTTTGATACGTGCCGGAATCATCGATCGACTTGTCCCGGTCCTTGTCTCGATATCGGCCAATGGCGTCAAAGTGCTCCAGGGTAAACCCCAGCGAGTTGATCATGCTATGGCATGTCATGCAGCTTGACGGCTTGGTCTGCAGGCTGACGCGTTCCCTGGTGGTCAACCCCGGATGCAAATCGGCCGCCAACGGCGCGAAGAAATCAGGCGGCGGGCGGAGCGTCTTGCCGAGTACTTCGCGGAGCAGAAAGACACCCCGGTGGATTGGCGAACTTTCGCTCGTATGCGCGAAACGGGCCATCAAGTAAGGGTGGGTCAAGATCCCCGCGCGGCGCCCGTCATCGAGTTTGATTTTGACGAATTCCGCGCCCGAGATCGGTTCACCGTGATAGATCCGAGCCAACCCCTCGTTAAGAAATACTTCATCGGCAAGCAGCAGCCGGCGATAATCGGCCCCCTCCGAGCGGATCACTTCATCCAGGAATAGCTCCAGCGATGTGCGGAGGTCGGCTGCGACGGTCGCATCAAAGTCCGGAAATCGCTCGCCGTCTTTGTCTAATTCCTGGTGTGTCTCGACCTGCAACCATTGCATTAGAAACTCGTGCAGCTTCGTCCGGGCACGCGGATCATCCAGCATGCGTTCCGCCTGCTTGGCAATCTGCTCGGAGGTACGAAGCTGGTTGCTGGCGGCAGCCTGGTTAAGCGGTGCATCTGGAATCGAGTCCCACAATCCAAAGGCGAGTCGCGCGGCAACGTGGTACGGATCGAGCTCGACGTCGCGGTCGGCGACTTCGCGAAACAGGAAGCGGGGCGACTTCAGGACCAACAGTATGACGCGTTTGAGCGCCACCTCCGGGTCTTGAACGGCCGCGAATTGTCGGTCGATGAATAACTGGGTTTCAGCTTCACCCAGCGGTTGGCGAAATGCGCGTTGGGCGAACGTGTGGCAAAAGGCCCGAATCTTAGCCGGACGGTCCGGTGCACCATCTCGCGTGCCGGCGAGCTGATTGATGCGTTGGGTGACATACCCGGCCGTTTCAATCGCAGCTTCGGTGGTCGCCTGATCCCATGCCTTCGATACCGACGTGCCGCGGATCCAGCCATAGCTGCGATCGTCTGGTGGAAACCGGGTGGTGCATAGGTACGACTCGGCGACCATCGTCGGGAACAGATGCCGCTTGGGGATGGGCTGCAGGACGCCCGATGGACGCTCCCAGAGCAGCGCGATCGTCGCGGGCAGCGAATCCGGTTTCTTTTTCTGCTTCTTTGAGTCATCAACACCTTGCTTGGCCTTGGTGAATTCCAACCGCAGGGGATAGGCGCGACCCCCCAGCAGAAACAAGGTCGTGCGAAACTCGGTGTCGTTGCCCGACTTTACCCAAGCGTCGATCGCGGGCCGTTCGCGGTTGTTGATCCACAACCGGATGGCGTGTTCGGTTCGCACGACGAAGTCGTATTCTCCGGTCTCGGCCGCCAGCACTGAGCCGTTCCAACGGATCGAGAACTCATGCGGTTCCTTGATTTCCGGTACCGGTGCCTCGGTGCCGAAGTCGAAGTCGACGTTGCTGTCGACCCGACTGATCACGCGCTCCTTTCGACCGCCGATTCGTCGGCCGCGATAATACTCGGCCTGTAATCCGCGTTCGGAACCCAGGTCGCTCGATCCCCGGAAACTCCCCACCAAATCGGTGACGCAGTGGCGATATTGCCGGACGGTCAACCGCGCGAGTTCGATCCGTGCTGGGCGATTCCGCTGGCGTGCGACTGGCGAGTAAAACGCGCCATGAAGATACTTGGCAACCGCCTGCGACTCGGCGGCTGACAGATGACCCGGATCATCCTCGGGCATCGTCTCGGCAATCAGCTCGTCCAACTGGGCAACCGACAGATTGCCGACGAGTGGGTCGGGATGTTCGGCGGTCCCTTCGCCTTGTGCTCCATGACACCGAGCACATTGAGCGGCATAGATTTGCTGACCGGTCAGTTCTCCGCCGCGGACGGTGCCAGAAAGCATTGCGAGGCACATCAGCGCAGCCAAGGAAATGCCTGGCAGCGCACAGCGAATTGGGGACGATGGTCGCATCGTAACTACCGGGGGGTTCAATACGTGGGCAGGGGAGGGTGACGCGGCGAATGGCCAGCAGCGCGTGCGGAGTCTCATGCACTATTGTTAGCTGTCCGGTCGGAAATGGCAATCGGGAAATCGTTGCGACGGGGGGGCTGCAACGGGGTGCGACGGTGCCGTCGCGGCGGTCGCCGGGTCGTTCGGCGATGGCCGGTGCGCGACCATCCATGCTCTGGCGAGCGTCGCTGCAACAATATGATTGCTGGCCCGAAGCGAAGTTTTCGGCGATCGTGCGGTTAAGCGGGGCGAGCAACGCCGGCTTCGCGAAACGTCGCGGTCAACTTTGTGTAGCAGAATTTGGCGGCGGCGACCGGGTCGTAATCAGGCTTGTTCGACACCATTCCGCTCACCTCACAGTTGATGTCGCCTCGGTAGCCGCCGGCGGTGAACTGTTTGAGCAGGCGCGCAAAATCGATCGTGCCAGCCTGTCCGGGCAATTCAAACGCGACGTTTCCATTCCGCTGAACGGCGTCCTTGACAGCAATGTACGTCGTGTACGGCAATGCGGTACGGATGGTTTCCGCCATGGGCAGATCGCGAAACGCATAGTGGCTGTAGTCGTATACCATTCTGAGTCGAGCTGGCCGGCCAAGCTGTTCGATCAGCCACGCCGCTTCGGCCGGCTGCGACACGACGCCACCCCGATGAGGTTTGACAGCGATCGTCGTGTGAGTGGACTCGGCGATTTCGACCCAGGCGGCGAGCCGATCGCGCAGCTGGTGCTTGCGCTGGTCGAAATTGCCCCCGCCGAGCACCGTTTGAATGTGGGGCGGTGCGGAAGGTGCTAAGTCGTGCGCGACTCCCGCCGCCATCCGCAATCGCTCGAGCGCGATTGCCTGCTGCCGGTCGTCGGTCGGAAAGACGTGTTCCATCAGCGATGTCAAACGTAATCGCGAATTGTCCAGTCGCTTTCGTAACAGATTTCGACGTGCCGCGGTCAGCTGACTCGAGTCGGCGTCCCATCCACTCCGTACCGCCAGCTCGAGGGAATCGAAACCGATTGACTCCAACGTCGCAATGGCCTGCTCCGTCGAAACCGTCTTCATGCCGTAGGTACTAAATCCCAACGTGCATTTGGCTTGGCGTTCCGGCGCGTCGGCTGCCGGTTGCGCTGCCCACGTCGCTGGCGGAAGGCAAGCCGCTGCGGTCGCCACGAGACCGCCTTGCAGCACCGCACGTCGCGTGCGGAGGGCCGGATGAGCCTCGGTCGAGTCCGCCTGTTTGCGGCGAGTCGGTGGTGCTGACATCGTCTGTTCCTGGATCTCAGTGTGCGGGGTGGGAAGGGTTGAGGAAGTCGCTCAGGCGGTGTTTCGCGTCGTGCTGATGAGGTGACCGCATGCCGCCATTGTAGTGCCTGGCCCGCGGCGTCCAATCATGGGATGGCGATACGATTTCCCAAATTCCCAGCCAACTGGCCCTGCATTGCATGGCCAGCCGCTCTATCATGCGGCTGCGACCGGTTTCCGCGCGACCGGGGTTGCCGCTTTTGAAGGTGCGTTTTTGTGACCGGTGATGTTTTTTGGTAACCCACGCGTTAGCTTTTGAAGTTGCCGCTCTTGCGGCAGGCATGAGGTTGCAATTTCTTCCGCGTTTTCCGCAGCGAGCGTCCGTGGAAAGCGTGAATCGTGCAACTTCGGACGTTGCCGCGTGGGATACGAACCGATGCCCTGGAGCTGACTTTCAGAAACGCCATGAAGCCTGGATTCAAGAGTCGCGGCTTTTATTCGCTAAATGTCACTCAATTCTGTGGCGCCGCCAACGATAACATCCTCAAGCAATTGCTGATCTTTGGCGTAGCCGCCGGAGGCATCTGGGCAGACAAGCTCGGTGAAGGGGCGCAGGCGTACGGCTCGCTCTGTCTGGCGGTGCCCTTCGTTCTGTTTTCGGGCTTTGCCGGACAGTTCTCAGATCGCTTCAGCAAGCGGGACGTGACGATCGTTGTCAAGTTATCCGAGGTCATGATTGCGGCGATCGCCATGTATGGGCTGTGGCTGACCAACGTCTGGATTGTGCTGGTGGCCATGGTGTTGATTTCACTGCAGAGCACGTTTTTCTCCCCCGCGAAATTCGGCATCCTGCCGGAGATACTCCCGGACAGCAAGTTGAGCCGGGCCAACGGGACGATCAATATGTTCACCTATATCGCGATCATTCTGGGGGGCGCGGTGGGTGGCCCGCTGTATGACTTATACGCGCCCGGGGAAACGTCCGAGGCGACGCCGCTGCTCTGGCTGCCCGGCGTGATTCTGTTGGCCATTGGCGTGGTGGGCACGGCGACTTCGTTCGGCCTTCCACGCGTCAACGCCAAGAATCCAGGCTTGAAAATTCGGCCCCTGTTATTTCGCGTCTATCTGGAAACATGGCGTGATGTTGCCCGCACACCTGTGGCGTCGGCCCTGATCGCCTGGTCGTACTTTTATTTCATCGTCGGTGGCATCGCGATTCTGATTTTGCCGGACTATCGCGCCCTGCTGGGGATTTCGGCCACGCAAACGGCCGGGTTGATGGCCCTGTTGGGCATCGCCATCGGCGTGGGCGATTATGTTGCCGGGCGCCTGTCAGGACACGGCATCCGGCCTGGCCTGATTTTGATCGGCGCGATCGGAACGACAGTCAGCTTCTTTGTGCTCGGTGTCATTCCTCTCAACTACTACCTGGTATCCGCGTGTCTCGGCGTCTGCGGATTTCTGGCCGGGTTCTTTATGGTTCCGCTCCAAACCATGATCCAGCATCTCACGCCGGAAGACGAACGCGGCCGCGTGCTTGGGCTCTGGAGCTGCGGGTCATTCGTCGGGGTCATCCTGGGCAACATCGTGTTTCTGGCGGTCAAGCAAACGGGCGTGGCATCCAACCGCATGTTTCTGCTCTGCGGCGTATTGGGGATGGTATGCGTCGCCGTCTTGCACTTGCGCTGGCATCCGATGTTCGTTGCCGCGATCGAGGACGCCGAATCGGATCATGCCTGAACCGGGTGGCGAGCGCGGTGGCGTTTACGAGACGATGCCGCGTTGCTCCAGCAGCGCGATGATGCGATCGATGCATTCTTCGGGCGGCAATTCGTCGGTCGCCAGCACCAGGTCCGCGTCGGTCGGTGCTTCGTAAGGGGCGGAGACACCTGGGAAACTCGAGATGTCACCGGCATCCGCCAGCGCGTAGTGCCCGTCGGTGTCGCGCTGGCGACACACTTCGACGGGAGCCGACAAATGGACGACCAGGAAACGCTCGCGGCCGATCACTTCGCCCGCTCGTTTGCGCACATCGTCGCGGGGTGCCAGGAACGCCGCGACGCAGATCATGCCGGCATCGTTGATCAGTTTGGCAACCTCCGCGCTGCGGCGGAGGTTTTCCGATCGTTCCTCAGACGTAAAGCCCAGGTCCTTGCTGATGCCGCGGCGCATGTTCTGGCCGTCCAGTACGGTTGCCGCGCGACCCATGTCGAACAGACGACGTTCCAGACCGTAGGCCGTCGTCGTCTTGCCCGCGCCGGCCAGTCCGGTAATCAGAATTGTGACCGGTTGTTGGCCGAAGCGAGCCTGTCGCTCGGCGCTGGACACTTTGCTGATTTCCGTGCTCAGCGTCTTGCTTTGTGGTTCGTCGTCCCAGTGCGCGGTCTGCTGTTCGCCGGTGACGCGGTCCAGAATCATTCCC
>JAUIHJ010000288.1 GCA_030432015.1 bacterium | reverse complement strand
CTCTATTCGTATCGGTTTCGCGACTGATGACGGTTGCGGACCGCCGTGGTTGAGATCAGGCGATCAACGCGCGAATGACGTTGACGCCAAACGAGCGCGCCAGGATTTACCGTACCGCAATGCGATCGAAGAACCGTTCGTCGTGGTGCGGTCCCAGCCGTTGGGGGACGGCCTTGTTCGTTTCTTGAATGCTGACGCGCACTTTGGCGGCATGAAGTCGGCGCATCAGGATGCAAGACAGCAACACCGTGTTCGGGCCGTGTCGTTCATGAGCCGGGGTGATCGCCATTTCGAATCCCGCGTGGTCCAACCTGCCGGATTCAGGACGTTGGCTTCGGCGCGACGGACCTTACGCTGCGAGGTGCTCGATTTTTTTCCAGTCCAACAGTTCCTTGGTCGACGGCCATTCCCGCGCGAGCGTTCGAAACCACTGTACATCGCGTACGAAACGACCAGTCCAGAATGACGCGATCATGACGGCCAGACCGTTGTTTCCCGTCTGCCACGCAGCAGCGATCAGGAGACCGAATGCGATCGCGACCACGAGGTGACGCCGCCAATTTTCGCTCAGGTAGCGGACCAGCGTGATGGGTTGGTCACGTCGCTCAAGCAAGCGACGCGCTTTGCCGGCGAGATCGCCATCGGGATGCTGACTTCTCGGTGTTTCGTAGGGATTGGGTTGTGACATGCCGGCTCCTAAAGCGGTCCCCGTTCGCAGAAAAAACAAGCGCAAGTGCGAGAACCGTCGGGCACGGCGAACGTCGCACCGTCGTCGCAGACGCATATCGTCAACTCAAACTGCGCTGGACTCACAGCACAACCCTTCCCATCCAGTCGTAACGCCATTGCGACCGGTCCGCCGAGCGCCCAAAGAATTCCGAGATTTTGCTTGACCCCGTGATTGGAAAACATATAAAGAATACCGCACATTGGGCAACCATAAGGACGAACACTGACTCGCGTGTTGGGCACTTTCCGGCTGACCAAAGCTCCTCTCATCAGCCAAGTGAATCGCCTGGCGTATTCGCGGCTTTCGCCGCGACGAGCCTCAATACTTTCTGGAAATGGATTTATGTTTTCCTTATTTCCACGTAGAGGAGTGTACTCGTGACGTATCTCGCGCATTCGAAGCAGACTCTTTTTCGGCATCGACGCAGCGGATTCACGCTGGTCGAACTGCTGGTGGTCATTGCGATCATCGGAATCTTGGTGGCGTTGCTCTTGCCCGCTGTTCAGGCCGCCCGTGAAGCAGCGCGGCGCATGCAGTGCGGCAACAATCTGAAACAGCAAGTACTTGCCTTACACAACTTCCACGACACGTACAAGCGATTCCCATCGGCGCACCAAATTGGAATGACGTGGTACAGCACCTACCAGCGGGAGATGCCGCCAGCCGGCCTCACCCCAGGCAGCTCGTATCCCGCCGAGGGGCCGTTTTGGAGTTGGCAGATGCGAATTTCGCAGTTTGTCGAAATGGGTGTGCTGGAAGACCAGGCGGACATGTCCGGCACGCCAGCGGGTTGGCCCTGGTGGCAAACCTTACCTTCCGGTGGGTCCATCATTGGCGTGAAATGCCCCACGTTTGCCTGCCCTTCAGATCTCAACAGCGGCCAGTCGTGGGGAAGTGGCGCGGAAGAGGCAGCCCTCACTTCCTACCTGGGGGTGACGGGTCGCAACCAGTTTAAAGAATCGGGCGGACAGGACGGGATGCTCTATGTCAACTCGGGAGTTCGTATGGCGGACGTCACCGATGGCACCAGCAACACGGTCATGATCGGCGAACGGTCCGCAGCGAATGCCAAACTGTATGGATGGCAATGGGCAGGTGCCGGCGACGCGCCCCACTTCGGGACTGCGGATGTCGTGCTGGGCGTTCACGAGCGGGCAGGTTCACCAACTGCCGCGACGGACTTCTTCCGTCCTGGCTCGGCCAACGATCCTAACAATCTCCACCGTCTTCATTTCTGGAGCTATCACCCTGGCGGCGCCCAATGGGCACTCGCTGACGGAAGCGTTCGCATGCTGACGTATGCCGTCGATGGCAACAAGAACAGCAGCACGGGCGATCCACCCACGGTTCTGGAATCCATGGCGACGCGTGGTCACGGCGAAGTATTCGAGTATCCCAACTAAATGGCCGAGCGCGATTGAGCAGCGCACACCCCGTCAGCGGGACAGGCACCTTGTGCACCGACAGGCGGTTTTTCCGAAGTTGAAGCTGGTGGGAGGCGAAAGACGAGCCAGTCCCGGATTGTCGCCGAATTGCACTCGGTCATTTTAGGTTTACGATCAGCGTCGCGCCGCTGTGGTCGCGGCCCTGCTGAGGCCACGGCGGCTCACGATGGGGTGGTCGTTTTCAAAACCACTGACAACGGCCGTGCGTGATTCGACCGTCGTTCAATGGGGAACTCAAACGCCCGCGGCACCAGATTGCGGCAATGACGTCAGGTCGGCGAGAATCGTTTTTTGTTACGAACAACGTGTCAGGCCCGCAGCCTGTCAACGGTTCGTTGTATTTCTATTCGGCTGGAGGCACATAATGCTGGTCGTGACTCGAATTGCTCGTCACACGTTCCTGGTGATTTCCTGTTTGGCCCTCGTCGGTTGCTCAGGTTCGGCGGACACCACGCCCGAAGCGGATATTCCGAACATTCCGCCGGCCGCGACAAGGTCAATGCCGGGTGACACCGGCGGCAACGGTAACGAGGCGATTCCTGCGCAGCCGCCCAGGTAATTACCGGCAGCTCTCGAACCCACGATTATTTTTTCCCGACGTCCAGACAGACAATATCCTGATCGTCGCGCACATACAGCAGGCCGTTGGCCAGCGCTGGTGCCTGGCGGGTCGTTTCGATCACGAGCTTGCGGCCCAGTTCCTGGTACCCTTCAGGACTGGCCCGTGCAATGACGACTTCACCCTTCATTGTGGACATGAACAGTTTGCCATCGGCAGCGATCATATTCCCCTTTCCGAAGCGGGGAACCTGCCACTGCCGCTGCCCCGTGCTGGCGTTCAGGCATGTCAAATGCGTGACTTGCCCGGCACTCCCAACGTTGTCGAAGCCATAAAGATAACCGTCCAGCAAAATCGAGGTTTGCCATTCGTTTCGCATGACACTCTTTGTCCCTTGTGATTGCCAGGCCTCCCGCACGTCGAACGCATCGTTGGCGCGTTTCAGTTCCAGCAGCACCGAGCCGTGGTTCTCGCCGGCCGAAATAAAGACCTTACCGGCAACGGACAAGGGTGTGGCGGTATTGCAGCGATATTCCGTCGCGAACGGATACCGCCACAGCGCCGCGCCGCTCTCTGGCTGCAAGCCTAACAGCGAATTGCCGGTCAGCGCGACCAGTTGTGGCTGACCGGCGACATCCAAGAGTGCCGGCGACGAATAGCCGGCGGGATCGACTCCGGTCCCCCACTGCTTCTTGCCAGTCTTGACGTCGTATGCCGCCAACGTCTCTGCAGGAGCCCCCAAGACCACGACAACGTGTTGGCCAACAATCAGCGGCGAGCAGGCCGTTCCGTACTCGGCCGGTTTGCCGCTCGTGCCCTGGAAAACATCGTGCTTCCAGACTGTTTTGCCGGTCCCCAAGTCAACGGTCACAAGCATTCCCTCTCCGGTAAAAACCACCACGTGGTCACCGGCGATGGCGGGGGTCGCTCGGGGGCCGTCGCCCATGGGATTTTGGTAGGCCGGAGCAATCGGGTTCTCCCAGAGCCGTTTGCCGGTCAACGCGTCGTGGGCCACGATTCGTTGCTGGCCACCGGTCTGGATTAACGTAACGAGTTTTCCGTCCTTGATTGCCAAGCCCGACATGCCAACACCTCCAGTGGTGCGCCAGACCTCCGCGAGGCTCTTGTCGGTCCATTCCTTCACCAAATCGGTTTCCGCAGAGATTCCATTTCGCTGTGGTCCAAGAAACTGGGGCCAATCTGCCGCCTGCCCTGCGGTCATGCATGTCACTGGGATGGTGCCAATCCCGCACAAGACGAGGAAGACGGCGTGAAAACGAGGGGCTCGATAAGTCCTCGGCGTGGTGGTGGTCATGATGATGATCTCGAATTCAGTGTTTCAGTGTACTGAGGCGGACAAGGCGGTTGCGTCCGGGCTACGTACTGAGGCGGACAAGGCGGTTGCGGCCGGGCTACGGTAACTCGCGGAGTCGCAGATTCCGAAATTCGACAGGCGAGCCCTCCGACTCCAGGCAGAGGAAGCCCGACTTGGGGTCACACGCGGTGCCGCCAGAAACCTCCTCGCCGTTGACCCACAGGCGAACTTCACCGTTGATGGCTCGAATGTAGTAGTGATTCCAGAGTGTCACATCGCGAACCAGGCGTTTGGACGGAAAGCTTCGTCGGCCGTTGGGGGCGACCGGCGGGAATGGCTTCATTTTTGACTCGCCAACCGGAAACACATCGCCGTGCGATGTAAACCAATCGGCCTTCTTTCCCGTCTGCTTTTCATAACGTGTTTCATACCCCAAATCCAAGACCTGCACCTCAATCCCGTGGGGCAACTGCCCGGGCTTGAGCGGCTTCAAGGATGCTTCGCTTGTCCAGACGAAGACCCCGGAATTTCCGGCGGGCCGCATATGTCGCCATTGGAGGACCAGTTCGAAGTTCGTGAGGATCTTTTTCGAGCGAATCACGCCGACCGGTTGCCCGGTGCAGTAGGCGACGCCATCCTTCCACGTCCACGTGTCATCGGCACAGTTGACGTTGAGAAAGTCGTCACCGGTTACGTCACGCCATCCAGGTCCTTGGCCATCGACGACCGCCCGCGTGACGGCTTGGTCCGCTTGCGCGGCCGTCACGAGAACGCTGCTGACGACAATCGCCGCCGTTATCAAACGCTGCATTGCAAAGTCTCGAGTCAATCCGATTTGCGACGCTGCATCAGCGCGGTCAAACGTGTTCCTACTCATCATGCATTCGCCTCGTGTTAATGGTTACGTATTCCCTCCGGGCACCCGGCATCCGTTCAGGTCGCTGGCGGCGTTCGCTGACGCGGCAGTGAAATCACAAATTCGGCTCCATGCTGGACCGCCCCCAATTCGATGCATCCACCATGCGCTTCAACAATCCTGCGTGTAATCGCCATGCCCAGCCCCGTCCCTTTATTCCGCGTGGTAAAGAAAGCATCAAAGACCTTCGTGGCGACGACAGGGTCGATACCCGGTCCATTGTCCTGGATGGCAATCTGCACCCAATCCTGCCCATCCTCGCTCCAGGCACGACTACGGATGGTAATTTCACCCGGGTCGGCGCATGCCACAATGGCGTTCTCAAGCACGTTTCGGAAGACCTGGCCGACGCCAAACCAATCCACGACACAATTCAGGTCAACCTCGCTGATTTCCTCAAATAGCTGAATGTCTCTATCGTGTCGAATCACTTCCAGGTGCGTCCATGCATCGCGCCACAAGTGGGCCAGGTTGCAGCTTTGGTAATCCAGATTGATCGGAGCCGCATAATCTCGCACTTCTTCGTACAGGCGGTGCAGATGATTCAGCGCCCGCTGGATCCTGGCGACCAACTCGAGCTCATCAGCCCGCCCGGCAAGTTCCAGTTCAAGCAATTCCAGGCACGCCTGACTGCGTTGAAAGGCGTTGCGACTTTCGTGTGCCAGACCTGCCACGGTTTGACCAATCGCCGCCAGACGTTCCGACTGCAGCGATCGCTCGACGGCGATTCTCTGGTCGGTCACATCCTGCCCGATTGCCAGTACGGCGGGACTGCCGGAGAAATCGTCGAGCCACTGCATATTCCAAACAATCCACCGTTGGCTCCCATCCCGACAGACGATGGGGTTCTCGAAACCGTGCGTCGAATCACCCCCGAAGGCCTTGCCGATCTCATCTCGAACCGGTTCGATGTACTCATCGGTAAGAAACTGCTTGGTGTATTCCTCGCCCACGACGGCCGTGGCGGAATAGCCGGTGAGATTCTCGGCGAAGGGATTGAAGTAGGCGACGGTCCGGTCTTCGCGCAGAATCATGATCATACTGCCCGCCGCTTCGACGAGCCGTTTAAAGGCCTCTTCGCTGCGCCGGCGTTCCGCCCGTCGTTGCCGAGCAACATGCTCCGCCTCGTAGGCATCTTGAATGATGGCTGAATCGAGGTCGAGCAGCCGATTCATGGAATCGAGCGACCTCATGAGCTCGCCTTGACTACCACGCCATTCCTGTTCGATAGCACGCGCAAGTCCCGCGCGTAAACGGGCCATGGCGACGTTGTAAAATGCGCTCTGCAGCCCGATCTCGACGTGCTTCCAGCCGACACGCCAGCGCCGCACGACGTAGTCGGTGTCATACTGACCGGAAAACAATTCGCGTAACCAGAGCAAGAGCGTCTGCTTCAATCTCGTGACCTGCTCCACGCCTCCAACGATGACTTTCGCGGTATCTTGCTCCGATTCGATCGTTTCGTAGAAGTCATCAACAAGCGGTTCAAATGCGGAGATGACCAGCGGGTGCAGCTTGCGCAGACGCGTCGCATCCTGTTCCGTCCATTGGACGTAACGCTGCAATCGTCGGTAACGCTCGGTAAGTTCGCCGGGGCTTGCTGTCGCGTTCACTGGCAATCATCGAAAAAATTCGGTGGTCCGTCGTCGAGGCAGACGGGGCTCGTTGCATAGCGTACCACATGGCGACACGAGCGTGCACGGGAAGCCAACGGGCCCCCATCGGTGCGACTCCCGCCAGCACGGCTTTGCGCCGACCACCTGGTCCCGCGCGTCCTGCGGTTTTCCCCCCGGTCGCCAACGACACCAAACTGGCGTGGCCCGCCATTGTCAGTGCTTTACGACTAACGTAAGCTGCCTATCAACGAGCTCGCCGGGGCGTCCGTTCGAGTACTTTGGCATGGCCCATTGCGGTGCACAATGCAGACGAGTGGACGTAGATTGGCTCACTCCGACTCGTTGCTCGGGGCTTCGCGCCGCAAGCCACTTGTCTGGCCTGCTGGCCAGCGTTTTCGCGGCGCCCGTTTGGCGCGGGAGTTGCACAAGTCGTATCGTCGCCAGAGCAACGGACGGCGACAACTGAATGACGAGGCCCGAGCAACACAATCAATGCACGTTAACACCTTTCTGACGTTGAGGCGCTACGATGGGATTCTTTAAGAACATCTTGGTTCACGCGGATGGTCGCAATGAATGCCGCGACCTGATCACGTGTGCGGTCGAATTGGCGGAACAACAGGAGGCGCGACTGAAGCTGGTCGACGTCGTGCCCAAAGCCCCTTGGCCATCCTCGGCCTTGACGGGCAACATGGACCGTTTTCTTGATCAGCTCACCGATGCCAAGCAAACGCGGTTGCAGCAACTCGCCGCGGAGTTTCAAAGCGACACGTTGGCTGTTACCCATCGCGTTCTGCAGGCCCCTACATCGGTCGCCATCATTCGCGAAGCGATCCTGGGTGAGCACGACCTGGTCATCAAGGCGGTCAAGGGAGCGGAAAGTCAACGGAGCGGCTTTTTCGGGACCTCCGCCCGGCGGCTACTCCGCAAATGCCCCATGCCCCTGCTGCTGGTCAAGCCCGACTTCACGGGTCCTTTTTCTCACATTGTCGCCGCTGTGGACGCGACCTCGGAACACGAGCGTGACGTCGCCCTTAATGGTGAGATCATCCAAATGGCCAAGCATTTGTGTGCCGACACCGCGGGACCGCATCTGCTCCACGCCTGGTCGCTGTATGGCGCGAGCATTCTCAAAGAACATATGCGGCCCGAGGAACTCGCTGAGGCCGTCGAGAAGACCGAACAGCACGCCCAACGCTGCATCGATCAACTGGTTGCCAAGTATCATCTCAATGAGGCCCAGGAATTGGTTCACTTGATCCAGGGCGACCCCATCAACGTCATCCCGGGGTTCGTTGCCGAGACGAATCCGGACTTGTTGGTCATGGGAACGGTTGGGCGATCTGGCGTCGCCGGGCTACTCATGGGGAATACGGCCGAGCAAATCCTGGAATCCATTGCGTGTTCTGTGCTGGCGGTAAAACCGCCCGGATTCGAAACGCCCATTCGAGCATAGGACATACAAAGGACAAAATGCATCGTGACGCATTGGCACCAAGCTACACCTGACGACGTCCTGAAGACGCTTGATTCGGACATGGCTGCGGGGTTGGCGAGCGATCAGGTCGCTACCCGCCGCCAGGAACACGGCCTCAACGTACTCGTTGAATCTGGCGGTCGCGGTCCGTGGCGCATTCTTTGGGAACAGCTCAGCAGCGCCATGGTCGTCATGTTGATCGTCGCCGCGGGCGTCTCGGCGGTCCTCCACGAATACACCGATGCGATTGTCATTCTGGCAATCGTGGTCTTGAATGCTGCGCTCGGGCTGTTTCAGGAATATCGCGCGGAGAGGGCGTTGGCCGCACTGAAACAATTAGCGGTCCCGGTGGTACGGGTGCGGCGAAATGGAGTCGTGCAAGAGATTTCCGCCCGCGACTTGGTTCCTGGTGACATCGTACTGCTGGAGGTCGGCAATCATGTCCCTGCGGATTGCCGTTTGGTGGAAAGCGTCAACGTCAAGATCCAAGAGGCGGCGTTGACGGGTGAGTCGGAAGCGGTCGCCAAGCAGACCGCTCCCCTGCCCGATGAGGACCTGCCGCTAGGGGACCGCCTGAACATGGCGTACATGGGGACTGTTGTAACCTATGGACATGGTCAAGCGGTCGTGACGGCGACGGGGATGAATACGGAACTGGGCCAAATTGCTCGGTCTTTGCAATCTGTCGCAACCGAAGCAACCCCGCTGCAAAAGCGTCTCGCACAACTCGGCCGCACGTTGGCGGTCGTGGCGGTCGGGATTGTCATCCTGGTTTTCGTGATGGGTGTCCTGCGTGGCGAGGATACGCGTCTGATGATGATGACCGCCCTCAGCCTGGCCGTAGCCGTCGTGCCGGAAGGACTACCCGCCGTGGCGACGGTCGCCTTGGCACTGGGCGCACGGCGAATGTTCCGGCGCAAGGCCTTGATCCGCAAACTCGCCGCCGTCGAAACACTCGGCTCGGTCACCGTAATCTGCTCGGACAAAACGGGCACGCTGACGGAAAACCGGATGACCGTCACGATTCTCGACGTGGTCGGTGACCGGCTGGACTTGACCGAAGTGCTGCGACAAGGTCGGCCGCGCAGTGACGCGCGAGAGACGGACGATGTCGTTGCGCTGCGGCAACAGGTTGCAGATTGCCCGCCGTTGGCCCTGCTGCTGGCAGGAGCCGGACTGTGCAATGACGCGGAGGTCACAGGCGATGCCGAGCACAATGGCCTGCAGGCCATTGGTGATCCCACCGAAGGTGCGTTGGTCATTGCGGCAGCCCAATTGGGTCTACCGCAAGAAGGCTTGCTGGCCTCGTTTTCTCGGGTCGCTGAGGTCCCGTTCGACTCCGAACGCAAACGCATGACGACCGTGCACCGGATTAACACAGCTGCGGGCAGCGTGGGGCAGGTATCTGCTGCACTGTGGCCGATCAGGGAACTGGATGGCGATCATGTTGCCTTCACCAAAGGCGCCGTCGATAGCATTCTCGAGATCTGCGACTACGTCTGGGACGAAGACGAGGCGGAGGCCGAGCGTTGGGCGCGCACCCTCGCTCAGGTGCTTCCCGGCCGCGAAGAGGCACGGTGATGACGCCCCTTCTGGTCCTGGCGGAGTTCGTCTTCACG
>JAUIHJ010000287.1 GCA_030432015.1 bacterium | reverse complement strand
GCCGGCCAACGGATGGGCTGCTGGGTCAACGCGATTCCAGGCAATGGCTTGTTGATGGTTCCCGAGGCAAGCGCCGGGTGCGTCTGCCAGTTTTCCATCGCCTCGACGGTCGTCATGGAGCCGCGGCCGGACGTGGATACTTGGAAAATTGCCAGCCTGGGCGATGGTGCGACGCCCGTCCAGCACCTGGCGATTAATCTGGGTGCGCCGGGCGACCGCCGGGATGGATTCGGTACGCTCTGGCTGGCTTACCCCCGCCCCAAGACGGTCGGGCGGCTTGAGTATACGTTTGATATTAAGCCGACCTTTGCCAGCGGTGGGGGCGTCTATGCCTTTAACAGCGAGAGCCTTAACATCGAAGGCGCGGATACGCCGTGGGTCATGACCAGTGGCTACCGGGGCCTGACCAGTTGCCAACTTCCGCTCCGTGGGGAAGGCGACGCCCCGGCCAGGTACACCGTCAAACTCTACTTCGCACAACTCGACCAATGCGCACCCGGCGAGATGGTGTGCGATATCAAACTACAGGGCAATGAAGTCGCTAAGGCCGTCGACATCGCCGCCTCGATTGGGGCAACCGGCAATGTGTTGATTCAAGAGTTCGAAGGGGTCGAAGTGCAGCAGGGGCTGTTGCTGGAAATCGCCTCGAAGGGAAAGACTCTGCCGCAATTGAGCGCCATCGAGGTACAACAGGAGTAACTCCCTGGGGACGTCCGCGAATGAAAGTCGTATACCGATCGTTCCGTACCGACGACCTGGCACGAATTAAAGAGATTACGGTCGCCGCATTCGACGGCGTTTCGATCGACCGCAATATCGACGACTTGCTAGGTCCGGTGGCAAGCCAGTCCTGGCAGCAACGCAAGGCGCGGCACATCGATGCCGACTTGTCACGCGAAGGGGCCACGATTCTGGTTGCGGCGGTCGAGCAACACGTGGTCGGATACGTTTCGACCTGGATTGACCGAGCCTCCGGCCAGGGATTCATTCCGAATCTTGCGGTGGATCAACAGTGGCGTGGCACCGGGATCGGTCGGCAATTGATTGACGCCGCCCTTGAGCATTTTCGGCAGCAGCGTGTCGCGCAAGTACGGATCGAAACGCTGGAACAAAACGCCGTCGGGCAATCACTCTACCCGGCAATGGGTTTTCACGAGGTGGCCAGACAGATTCACTATTGTATGAATCTCGATGGAGCTGATCGCGACGCGACCAGCTAGAAACGGCCGCGTCGCAGCTTCGCTTACGCATTACCCACAATCCTCGGTAGTGTTAAGAAGAAAACTTGCTTTTTTCTGGACAACCCCCCAATTCGAACCGTGTCTTTTCGGTTCATCTTCTGCAATATTGCCCGCTTTCACCTCTCAGGCATTTGATCGTCAGTGTCTTCCCAATTGATCGTTGACGATCGCATTAAGGGCCATATTCATGCCCATTCGGCTGCTAGTAAGTGATGACCATGAGGTCGTCCGGGCGGGACTTCGTTTATTGATTCAGCCCGAAACGGACATCCAAATTGTTGCGGAAGCGCGTGATGGTCGTGAAGCACTGCGTTTCGCCCACGAGACTCAACCCGATGTTGCTTTGGTCGATGTCGTGATGCCTCATCTGGATGGTTTTGCAACGCTTTCGAGGTTGCGTGAAGATCATCCTCACGTGAAAGTCATTGTCTATTCCGGTTTTCTCAATACCACTTTCCCTTCACGTGCCAATGGATTGGGAGCGGTGGCGTTCCTGCACAAAGATGCTCCGTTCTCGCAACTGCTTGAGACCATTCGGCACGCCGCCACCGGTCGCCTGGCGTGGAGCCGGACCAAGCCGCGGAAAACTGCGGCGACCGTCAATCTTGTGGACGGACCGGTCGAAGTCGACACGCCATTAACGCAGCGTGAAAATGAGGTTCTCGATCGACTCACCGAAGGCCTAACCAATAAACAGATTGCGACGGAACTTCACATCAGCTATGAAACGGTCAAGGAACATGTGCAGCACGTGTTGCGAAAGCTAGGCGTGACCGACCGAACGCAAGCCGCAGTTTGGGCGGTCCGGAAAGCACATCCCTAACGTAGTGCTGTCTTTCGGACAGACCAGCGTTTGCGCACGAGCAAGAGACGCTACAATCAACGGCTTGGCGTCCTTTGCGTGCGCGCCCCCCGTTTCCGCCCCCTTCTCTGGATTGTAATGACCAAGCCTACCGACATCCGTCTGACGGACATTATCACCTCGACCAAGAAAATCGAATATCGAACGCCGATCAAATTCGGTGGCCGGGTGGTCAATAATGTGGTCCTCTTCAATGTTCGTGTTGAGGTGACATCGCGAGCAGGAGAGCGTGCCGTTGGCCACGGTTCGATGCCCATCGGAAATGTCTGGGCCTGGCCCAGCCAGGTTGTTTCGGCGGACCAGTCGCTGGCGGCCATGGTCAAGCTGGCGAAACAGATGGCGGTCGCGGCGAGACAGTGTTCCAGCACAGATCATCCGCTCGAGATTACTCACGAACTGGCGGCGAGCCACGAATCGCTTGCTGCGGACGTCCAACACGAAGCCAATCTCGGTGAGTCGATTCCCAAGCTAGCGCAGTTGGTATGTGCCAGCCCCTTGGAGGCGGCCATCTACGACGCACACGGCAGAGCGTGCGGGAAGAATTCGTACAACCTGCTTGGACGGGAATTCGTGAATTCCGATTTGGAACCGTATCTTGGAAGTGAATTTTCCGACGAGTACCTCGACCAATACACGTCCCGAACGCCGCAGGCATCGTTGCCGTTATACCACCTTGTCGGCGCGCTCGACCCACTCACCGAGGGCGACCTTACGCAACGCATTGGCGACGGCCTCCCGGAAACGCTTGGCGAGTGGATCCAGGCTGACGGGCTGACACATTTGAAGATCAAGCTGGCGGGCGACGACCTGGCCTGGGACGTCCAGCGGGTCGTGGAGGTGGAGCGGGCGGCAACCGTCGCCCAGGAACAGCGGGGGTGCGCCCAATGGCACTATTCGTTGGACTTCAATGAAAAATGTGCCAACGTCCAATACGTCTTGGATTTTCTCGCAAAGCTGGCGGAGAAGTCAGCGCCGGCCTTGGAGCGGGTGCAATATATCGAGCAACCGACACATCGCGACCTGCGTGCCAACCCCGAAAACAAGATGCACGAAGCGGCCCGCATCAAGCCGGTCGTGATTGACGAGTCTTTGGTCGATTTGGAAAGCCTCCTGTTAGCGCGCGAGCAAGGTTATTCGGGCGTGGCGTTGAAAGCCTGCAAAGGCCATAGTGAGGCGCTTCTGATGGGGGCGGCCGCACAAAAATATGGCCTCTTCCTCTGCGTGCAGGACCTGACATGTGTGGGGGTTTCATTCTTGCACTCGGCCAGCCTCGCCGCGAGGATTCCGACGGTTGCCGCCATTGAAGGGAACGGTCGCCAATATTGCCCCGCGGGCAACGTCGCGATGGCCAAAAAGTATCCGGGGATGTTCAACATCACCGACGGGACCGTCAATACGGCGGAACTCGTTGGGCGCGGCCTGGGATATTAGACAGCGGTTGAATCACGCTGGATTGCGTTAGGCACATTCACTCTGCGAACGATGAATCGCGGGGTCCGGGTATTGTCCCGGTCGATCTTCCGCGTACCACTCGGCCAAAACGCCCTCCCAGGTATCGCGCGACGAACTCTTGGTGAACGCACCGCGAACTTCCGTGTGCTGCGGATGCAACGCCGCGTATTTGATGCCGAACTTGCGCATCATCTGACCACAACGCCGCGTTTCATATAGCTGCTCTGCCAGGCGATAATGTTGGCGAATCACCTCGCGCTGCTCGAATAGGCTCGGGGGGGGCGGCAGCGGCTGCCCTGCTGCCAACACCTTTGCCTGGGCAAAGATCCAGGGATTTCCGATCGCACCCCGTGCCACCGTGACGCCGTCAACGCCCGTCTCGGTCATCATGTCAAGACAGTCCTGGGCGGTGAAGAGGTCGCCACTTCCCAGGATGATGTGGTCACCGGCGAACTGCTTCACCTCTTTCAGGAATGACCATCGGCTCGGACCAACATACCGTTGTTGGACGGTTCGTCCATGGACGGTAATCGCGGCCACGCCAGCGCCAAATGCAGACTCCAGGATCCGAAAAAACTTATCCCGGCTTTCAGCAGAGTCGTCGATTCCGCGACGCATTTTTACTGTCACCGGAATTGACGACGGTACGGCATCGCGGGTTCGTCGGACGATCTCGATGGCGACGTCTGGTTGTCCGAGATGAAAACCGCCGCGGCAGCGACCGAGCACCTTTTTGACGGGACAGCCAAAGTTGATATCAATCACATCGAATCCGGCTTCGACCAATTTGATGGCGCCCGCAGTGAATTGGTCGGGTTCGGCCCCCATCAACTGACCGCCAACCGGCCGTTGCTCGTCGCCAATAAAGAGAAAATGCCCAGTCCGTTGCCGATTTTTCAGGGCCACCAGGAATTGATCCAGCATCACTTCGCAAAGTGCGTAGGGGGCACCGAGTTGCCGGGCGATGACACGCATCGGCCAGTCGCTGTAGCCCGAAAGGGCCGCTTGGACGACGGGAAATCCAATCGTCAAAGGTCCGAATTTCAGGTCGGGAAGCATGGTCGGTCGTGGCTCTTGTCAGCAGGTCGATGGTTGGATGAAACGGGCCAGTGGTTCGGCCCTGGTGCATATCGAGTTCCCGCACATTGCTCTCGGAATCGATCGGCCGCGTTGCAGCTAAACCTGGTTACTGCAAACAGCGTCCGCGACGGATCTCCTGGGTAACTGCATCCTCCCGCACCAAGGCCGCGGTTGACCGTTCCCCTTGCCGGTCTGAATGTTGAGCGTTAGCAAAGCACAAAATGGCCGAGCGCGATTCAGCAGCGCACACCCCGTCAGCGGGACAGACACCTTTTTCGCCGACAGGCGGCTTTTTGCGGTTACATCTACTGGGCGGCGAAAAATGAGCCGGTCCCGGATTGTCGCCGAAGTGCACTCGGTCATTTAGGACGTACATTTAGGGCGTAAAATCATCGTCGGGGCTTAGTTCCCGAGCAAAGGCTGCGAGCAAGTCGGCTGCCCGATCAAGATCGTCCAAGGAAATGGTCTCGACGGCACTATGCATGTACCGGTTGGGGACAGCAACCAATCCGGTCGCCACTCCCGCTCGCGAAACCTGGAGCATGTTGGCGTCATTCGGCGTGGCGCGCCCGCTGGCGGCAAGTTGGTAAGGCAGGGCTGCCGTTTCACAGTGTTGAATCAGCTTTTCGGTCACGACATGGTTCATGTTGGGCCCGCGATAGATGACCGGGCCGCCGCCGAGCGAAATTTCGCCCTGCTGGCGTTTGTCGATCGTCGGACAATCCGTAGCGTGGGTTACATCGACAGCAATCGCCACGTGCGGATCGATCCCAAAGGCGCTCGTCTTTGCACCACGCAGCCCGATCTCTTCCTGCACCGTTGAGACGGCAAACAGACTGCACTTTAACGGCCCCGCCGCGGCGCGGCGGAGCGCTTCGATCACAATCCAGAGTCCGGTGCGGTTATCCATGCCAGGCGAATTGGCCATGTTGTTGCGCAATTCCTGGTACCCCAATTCCAAGGTCACCGGGTCGCCGATACGAATCACGCTCGCCGCGTCCTCCTTGTCCCGGGCACCGATGTCGATCCACAACTCTTCCGTCTTGACCGGGGCCTTGCGTTCTTCGTCTTTCAGCAGGTGAATCGGCTTCCGAGCGATGACGCCAGGTATGCCGCCACTGGCTGTCCAGATCGTCATCCGCTGCCCGACCAGTTGGATCGGATCCCACCCGCCGATCGTTTGCGTGTAGATGAATCCCGACTCATCAATCTGCGAAACCAGCAGTCCGATTTGATCGCAATGGCCGGCAAACATCAGCCGGCATTCCGCCTCGAGGTTTTTACCGACAATCACGTTTCCGTGGACATCGGTCTGCACATCATCTGCGAAACCAGCAACATACGACCGGACGACATCCTGGATCGGACGTTCGTAGCCGGAGGGGCTGGGAGTCAAAAGCAATTCTTTGAGAAAATCGTGGGAACCGGATTCCATAAAGCATCTCGCAGGTCAGTCGAATCACAGCGTGGTGGACCAGTTGGTCATTGGTTGGTGGCGATCTCCGAAATCTAACCAATTAACCCCAGATCGGGTAGCCGCCCTGAATTGAACCGCCAGGGAAGGTTGTGTAGGCTGTCGGTGCGAATTTGGATCAATACTCTTGCCGGTACCCTTATGACACCGCTTTTTCGTCGTCTGGCCCCTTTGCTGATCCTCCTGGCGTTTCCCTCTGCTGGCCGCAGCCAGGCGGAGTTGACGCCCGAGGAACCAACCGCCGTCAGTGTCGCGCCAGCGGGTGTCCGCCGTTACGAGCCGGGGACGTGGTCCGCGCTATCCATTAACGCCACGAATACGAGCAAGCAAGACTCCGAAGAATTGGTGTCACTCTTTTTGGGCCACGGCAATTCACATCTGCAATTTGCCCGCAGGTTTTGGCTGCCCGCCAGGTCGCGGCGGCAATTGTTTGTCCCGATCCGCATCCCGAACTCGCGTCCCGTACGACCCGGCCAATTGCTTGAAGTCACGCCGCAGATCGACGCATTTTTCATGCGTCTCACGGAGACGGACGACGCAGAGACGTATCAGAACGTCGCCGACGAAACGAAGATTCCCAGCCAGCCGCTGCTGCTGGATCATGAACAATCGAAGGCCGGGATGATGTTTCATCGCGACCCACCGAACACCTTCCCATCGACCGCAAGTATCGATGAGGACGCCTACGAGGCAGTCTACAAAGCACGCGAATCGGCAACCAGTTCGCGGATCACGATTCAGTTTACCGCGGACTTCCTTCCCCCCTATCCAACCGCCTTAGAGTCACTGGATCAAATGGTGATCAGCGGCGACCGAATCTTAAATGACTCGGCTGGGCTGGCCAATCTGCGACATTGGCTCCAACGAGGTGGCCGCATCTGGATCATGCTGGACACCACCAGTATGGAAACCGTCACGGCCCTGCTGGGGAACGAGGCCCGCTGTGCAGTGATCGATCGCGTCGAATTGAACGAGTTTCAAATGGAGGAATTCGGCGACGACCAGAGGAACACGACTGGCCCGACAGCGGAATCTTGGTCATCAGAGACCCCTGTCGAACTGCTGCGTGTTTTCCCCGGCACCGACGATGTCCAGTGCCGAATCGACGGGTGGCCGGTTGCATTTTGGCAATCGGTGGGCGATGGCGAGGTCTTGTTCACGACGCTCGGGCCACGCGGATGGGTCGCCAGTGGCGATCCCACGCACGGTCTGACATCGGTCGCCCGGCGATTCTTTCAGTCCAGCGAAGCGCGTCCGCTGGATCCGGTCATGGTCGAGCCGTTATTGCGAGATCAAATCGGCTATCGCATTCCCAGCCGATCCGTTGCCGCCTGGGTGTTGGGGCTGAACGCCTTGGCGATTCTGACATTTGGCGGCTGGTGTGCGAAACAGCGGCGGCTCGAGCGGCTGGCGTGGTTCGTCCCGGTTGCAGCCGTTGCCGCCTCGATCGTCTTTCTGATTATTGGCAGCCGCAATGCGGTCTCGGTTCCGTCGACGGTGGCAACCGGACAGATCGTCCGCGTTTTCAACTCCTCACACGAAGCCCACATTTCCGCGGTCTCTGCGGTCTATACCCAAGATTCCGTGGAATTGGAGCTGGCGGCTCAGAACGGCGCGTTGGCAACGGTCCGCAACCAGGACGAGCGTGGAGCGATTCGACGCATCGTGTGGGATGACGATGGGCGATCACAATGGGTGAATCTTCAGCAACCCTCCGGGGTGGTCCGCAGCGTCGATGCACAGTATGTGTTGGGGTCGGGAGATCCGCCCATCGTACGAGGCACGTTTGACGCGAACGGTTTTCATGGCGCGCTGACTGGCCTCGACATCAGCCGTTGCGAAGACGCTCTGATCGCGGCTCCGCCAGCCCACGCTGCCGCCGTTTCAATCGATGCGCAAGGAACCTTCGACGTTGGGCGCGGCGATGTCCTGGCACCGCAGCAATACATCGAGGACGGGCTCCTGTCGGATATGCAGCGAAGCCGCCAGAACCTGCTCAAGCAACTCTTGCAGTCGACGCAGACCAATCCGTTCACCAATGCCCCGTCGCTGCTGGTCTGGACCCCACCGCTCGACATGGGCGTCGATTTCCCGGACACATTTGAGCAATCAGGGACGGCCTTGATTTCAATTCCGCTGCAGATCGAACGTCCTGCGGCGGGTACGCATGTGAGTATCCCCGCCACCTTCATCGCAATCCGTCCGTTCACCGGCGGCCAGGGAGCCTCGGCGATTTTCAACCATCGAACCGGCGCGTGGCGCGAAAATGCGACCAATCCAACACGCAGCCAGATTTACTGCGTCCCTCCGAGTGCGCTCGCCCCGGTGCAGATCGACCGCGCCACCGTGACAGTCAAAATCAACGCACCCTCGCGGACGCTCAAGATCGAAGGACTTGTGGACGGAGTACCAACGGTGCTCCATGAAACGCCCAATCCCAATGGCGTCTTGCGTTTCCTCATTGATCGCCCCGAGGCGCTCGAAGTCGATGCTGACGGGGGCTTTCATTTAACGATCGTTGTGACCGAGACGGTGGACGAGCAGGCAGAACGCGCTGGGACGCAGAGTCCTGCCGACGGATCAAAATTCGAGAATAACACCTGGCAGATCGACTATGTACGTGTCGATGCCGAGGGCATGGTGCCATAATCCGGTGGGGAGTAACAAGTGACCAAAGCGTCTTCGGTTGTGGAAACAACCCAACTGACAAAACAATACGGCGATTTCACCGCGTTGGATTCGCTCTCAATTACCGTGGGGGCCGGGCAGATCCTGGGCTTCATTGGTCCCAATGGGGCAGGTAAGACGACGACGATTCGCATTCTGGTCGGATTGCTCAAACCAACCAGCGGCACTGCCCGTATTGGCGGCGCCGATTGCCTGCAAGAGTCTCGCAAAATAAAACGCCTGGTCGGCTACATGCCGGATCGATTTGGATCTTACGACAACATGCGCGTTACTGAGTACCTCGATTTTTTTGGCGCAGCGTATGGGATTGGCCGGCGCCAACGGACCAAGCGGATTGCCGAAGTGCTGGACATCTCTAATGCGACTCACATGAAGGACCTGTTTGTCGAGGCCCTGAGTCACGGCATGCAACAACGGATCGGTGTGGCCCGCACGCTGTTGCACGACCCCCAGGTCCTGATTCTGGATGAACCGGCCAATGGCCTCGATCCGCAGGCGCGGATCGACATGCGAATCCTGCTTCTCCGTCTGGCCGAAATGGGAAAGACCCTGATCGTCACCAGCCACATCCTGCCCGAGTTGGCCCGTGTCTGCGACCTGGTCGCGATGATCACCAAGGGCAAGTTACGGGCATTTGGCACGCTCGATGAAATCATGCGCGAAATCCGTCAGAAACGCACATTCGAAATCCAATTGGTCGACGTCCAGCAGGTGGAGCGCGTCGCTGGCCTGGTCGCCCGCCATTTGTCGGCCCCGCCAGAGGATGTCACCAGCGCGCCCGCGGAAACGATGGTACGATTCGCCACCAGCTTAAGCGATACCGAAATCACGCCGCTGTTGGCCCATCTGGTCCAACAGGGTGAAGCGATCGCGCAATTCCGCGAGGTCACCACCGACCTGGAGGACGCGTTTCTGTCAGT
>JAUIHJ010000286.1 GCA_030432015.1 bacterium | reverse complement strand
GCCGATCACGCCCCTGGGCCGCCGACTGCTACAACGCCGACTGCTACAAATCGGGCATCCTTCGCAAGCCGAACCTGATGCTGAGGAAGCCACCCTCACGATTACCCCGGCAATTTCAGAGCCGGGCCCCGACGGCAGTCACCATATCCTCTTCGTCGGGAAACTGCCCCGTCTGCAGTTTTGAATAGACCAGCTCGCCGTCGATCGTGAGCTCGAAACACCCGCCTGTGCTGGGTTGCAGTTCGAGACCTTCGAGGCGTTGCTTGTACTGCATCAAGATTTTGGTCGCCAAACTGACGGCCTTGGGTTCGTAATTTCACGAAGAGCAGTAACGCAGATGGATTTTCATGGCTCAACTCGCTGGGTTGGTTCAATGCCCGCGGCCGTTTGCGAGACCACGGCAGCTTCAGTTGGCTGACTCATGTGGTCGATTCGCTGGCAACTTACACGAATGGGCGGACTACTTAGACTTCTTGGCCTTCTTCTTCGCCGCCTTCTTCTTGGAGGCTGCCGGTTTCGCGGTCCCCCCCTTCTTTTTCGGCGACGCCGCTTTCTTCTTCGCTACCTGCTTTTTCTTGGCAGCCGTTTTCTTCTTGCCAGCCCCGAACGCCGCTGACCAGTTATCGGAATACTTTTCTGTCGTGCCACTGTGCAAGACTGTCACCGCAAATCCCTTTTATTATCCTAAAAAATCAACATGCCGCGAAACATTCGCGGCCCAACATGGTTACCTGGCGTCGTCGTGAGGCATCACGATTCCGCTGCCGCCGTTATCAGCTGCCATTGTCAGGCAGCAGGAGTGCGGCGAAGGCATGAACTTGCACGCCCTTTTTTCGCCAAGTGTCGGTCGAAACTTGACGTACGTCGCAACACTCGTCAGAACGTGGAAATCGGCCGTCCAATGACCGCAGTTACCGAAAAATCCGATACCCGCATCGCCCGCGATTCTAAAGCGTGCAACTTCAAGCCGCCACCACGGACTGCCTCTGTTGGTAGCGAATCCACCCATGAGGGTCAAGTGCCGCCACCGATTCGTCAAACCCAATCCAGTCCGGTGGCTTGAGGAATCCGATGGGCGTAGTCCCCCAATAATCCACCAATGACGCTCCATTTATTATGCCGGCGGACCTCAATGTCCCCTTGTTCATTAATGCGGACAATCGTCTCATCGGTCACTTCGGCCACCTTGAGATCCTCGGCGGTGAGCTCTTTGTCGTCAATAATGGAGGCCAGCATCTTGCCGGTCAGTTCAATGAATCGCATTCGGAAAAACCTCTCGACAATCCAATTTCGTGGGTTTCACTTATCAACGCAGTTTAGTCAAGTTGGTCAGCTTTGAGGAGCCTCCGGTAGCTGCCGCACGGGAGTCATCACCAGTACGCTCACGCCAGTTGCTGCCGGACTGCTTCGCACAGGGCCAACATCTGTTCCACATCGAGCGTCTCCGCCCTCGACTTCGGCCCCAGCCCCTGATCGGCCATGATGGCGTCCACATCCGGCTTGCTCAACTGCTTCTTATAGGCAGCCAGGAGCACACTGCGCAAAAACTTCCGACGGTGAAAGAACATCGCTCGGACGAACGTGTGAAAAAACGGCCGATCCGGAATACGGTCTCGTTTCTCGTGGTTCAATTCGATCTGAAGTATCGCCGAGTGCACCTTCGGCCGCGGCCAAAACACGGTTGGCGCCATGATCCGCACAATCTGCGCATCGCATTGGCTTTGCACCCAGATGCTCAGCGCGCTGTAATCCTTGCAGCCGGGGGCGGCCGTAATACGATCAGCCAGTTCCTTTTGGATCGTCACGGTCATGGAAACGGGCGTTATCGGGGTCGATAGCAAATTCGAAATGATCGGAGTGGCGACGTTGTAGGGCAGGTTGGCGACCAATTTGAATTGCGAATCAGCAATGGCGTCAAGCTGCGATTGAACCGCGGCCAGCACGTCAGGGTGCAAATTATTCTTGTTGCGCAGGGCGTCGATCTTCAGGAGCGTGATGTTGTCGATGTCCGCCAGTTCTTCCCAGGCAAGTTGCTGCAGATGCTGATCAATCTCGACGGTCACCATGTGGCCGACCAGCGGCGCGACGATCGATGTCAGGGAGCCGAGCCCGGTCCCAACCTCCAACACCACATCCCGTGGGCCCGGCTTGGAACTGTTGGCCAAGAGGTTCAACAGATTTAGATCGATCAGAAAGTTTTGACCGCGCCGCTTATCGGGCTGCAGCCCCACTTCCTCGAAGCGACGCATGAGATAGGAAGCTGTTTGGCGTTCTGGCATAAAAATCGTCGTGGTGGAAGGAGAGTATGGGAAACGCCAGAGGTGGTGCGGAGTTCGTGACCTCTTCGCTCGGTGCGTCGTGCGGCGCGCTACGATTCCGGCGTCATCCCCTGGGAAAATCCTTGGATCTGGCGTTCAACATATTTGGCAAGGAGGTCCGTCTCGAGATTGACGTCGTCGCCAACGGCCAACGCTCCCATCGTCGTCACGGCCAACGTGTGCGGAATCAGGGCCACACTAAAACGGTCGTCGGCAACATCGACCAGTGTCAGGCTGATCCCATCAATGGTAACGGAACCCTTGGCCGCCATCTGCTGCGTGAGAGGCCGCGGGCAGCGAAACCAAAAGAAAGACCACTCGTCTTCATCGCGCCGTTGATCCAGTTGCCCCACGGCGTCAATGTGGCCGGTGACCAAATGTCCACCTAGTTTGTCCCCCAGTCTTAGCGACCGCTCGACATTGACTTGGTCGCCGGCAACGAGCTTTCCCAGATTCGTGCACCGTAGCGTTTCCGGCACGGCATCAAACCCAAGCTCCTGGGCGTCGATCTCGACGACCGTCAGGCAGCACCCGTTGATCGCCACGCTGTCGCCGATTTCGCAACCCTGGGCGAGCACTCCCACGTCGATCACAAGGCGAATCGTCGCGCCCTGCGACGCCAGCTTCACGACCGTCCCCATTCCTTCGATCAGACCAGTGAACATTTCTCAATTCATCTCCGAGGTCACGTCCCCAATTCGGCTGGCACACTTTACCGCACCTCGGACCATGCGGCCGAGCACACGGCGAGCCCATCACACGACGGGAAATTGCAGGCCAATGGGGGTTCAAGTATGGCCCAGATTGCAGCGAGGATCGAGGCGGGGTAGGCCCAGAATCGCGACGCAGGCTTCTTTTTCGACCGCCTAGCCAAAACGTGATCCCTTGGGCACAATGGGTGCTTTCGCGGCCGCGATGGGAAATCTTTCGCGTCGAATAGAACAAAATCACGGTTGGTCATAAAGGCAGAGTCATGAGTTTGATTGCAGCAATTCACGGACGACAAATTCTGGATAGCCGCGGAAATCCGACGGTCGAAGTCGAAGTTTCGCTCAGCGATGGCGCGTTTGGGCGTGCCGCAGTTCCGAGCGGCGCCAGCACCGGCGCTCACGAAGCCTGGGAAATGCGGGATGGTGATAAGAGCGTCTATCTCGGCAAAGGCGTGACGAAAGCCGTGGCGAACGTCAACACCACGATCGCCGATGCGTTGAGCGGCTGGGATGCCCTGGACCAATTGGCAATCGACGAACGACTGATCGACCTGGATGGGACCCCCAATAAGAAAAACCTGGGGGCCAACGCGATTCTCGGCGTCTCACTGGCGGTCGCCAAAGCCGCCGCGTTGCACACCGGCCAACCCTTGTATCGCTACCTCGGCGGGGTCGGCGCGAACATCTTGCCCGCGCCCATGATGAATATTGTCAATGGCGGCGAACACGCAGACAATTCGGTCGACGTCCAGGAATTCATGGTAATGCCGCTCGGCCTGCCCTCGTTCAGCGAAGCACTTCGATGCGGTTGCGAAATCTTCCACGAACTCAAAAAAGTCCTCAAGGGCAAGGGGCTCAATACGGCCGTCGGCGACGAAGGTGGCTTTGCGCCCGATCTTGGCAGCAACCGGGAAGCACTCGACCTGATCATGCAGGCGATCGAGAAGGCCGGCTACAAACCGGGTGAACAGGTACAAATCGCGTTGGACGTTGCAGCCACCGAGCTTTATGACAGCGGGAAAAAGGTCTACACCATCGACGGCAAACAAATCGACTCGGCCGGCATGGTGGACTTTCTGGCTGACTGGGCCAACAACTATCCGATCTGCTCGATCGAAGACGGCTGTAGCGAAGACGATTGGGATGGTTGGAAGATTATGACCGAAAAGCTGGGGAACACGACGCAGTTGGTCGGTGACGACCTCTTTGTGACCAACACCGAACGGCTGCAGCGCGGGATCGATGAGGGCATCGCGAACAGCATCCTGATCAAGGTCAATCAGATCGGAACCCTATCCGAAACGATCGCCGCGATTCAATTGGCTCATCAAAACGGCTATACCAGCATCTCCAGCCACCGCAGTGGCGAGACCGAAGATTCGACAATCGCCGACCTGGCCGTCGCGATGGGGACCGGACAGATCAAAACCGGCTCTGCTTCGCGAAGCGACCGGATGGCGAAATACAATCAGTTGCTGCGCATCGAAGAAGAACTTGACAGCGGTGCCGTCTACGGAGGAACGCTGTTCCGCAACTAAGGGCGACGATGAATCCCACGGCGCGTTCCACCCTCCGACCGCTCGCAGAATCCCCCTGGTACTGGGCGTATCTCTTTTGTACTGGAGGTCTGATTGCGCTGGTCGTGATCGGTCCCAAGTACGCCCTGCGGCAATCGCAGATCGAGCAGAATGGTCAAAAGCGACAGTGGGCTGCACAACTGGCGGCCGGCCGAGCCGTAACCGATTCGCCCGAGCCTGACGTGGGCCAGGCGGTCCCGTTGTGGCCGCTGTTTGTGCTGCTCGGCGGCTGCCTGGGGGTTGCCTGGATCAAGTTAATTCGGGATCACGTAAGGCGGCGGCGCGCGGCGATGCAAGCGCCGCCTTCCGGCGACGGACCCGACGTGACCTCCGATCCGGACGCACGACGCACCGTCGCGAACGACACCACCGCTCGTGACACTCTGACCGCCAATGATGATGCTATCCAGGGGATCACCGCCCAGCGAGATCCGTCATGATGCTCGTCGAATCGCCAATCCTCGTATTGGTCATCGGATTAACCACCGCCGCCCTCTTAGGTGGGATCTGGCTGCAAACCGGAAAACGCTACTTGCTGGTCTTGGCGATCGCCGCACTGGCATTGACGGCCGCCGGAGTCCTTCTGGAGCGATCGGTGGAGACCGATTCCGAACAGATCGAAAGCACATTGCATGACCTGGCTCGCGACATTGAACGCAATGACCGGCCGGCGGTGCTCGACCATATTCATTCGCGGGCAACCACCATCCGCCAAGTGGCCAGCGCGGAGACGGCCCAGTACGAATTCGAGCAAGTGAAAATCAAATCCAACCTGCAGATCACCGTCCACGCCGATGCGGAGCCCAAGACCGCGACCGCACAATTCAACGTCGTGGTCGTTGGCAGCGGCGGATTGCTTGGCAAGAGCCGTCGTGTGCCGCGGTACGTGACGCTCGAATTAGAACAAGAAGACGGGTCGTGGCGGGTGCTCAACTACACGCACGAAGATCCCAGCGTGGGCTTCAAGAAACGGTAGCCAGAGACCGCATCGAGGACCAGCAATGCGAGGGCGATTTGCGTCCTCAGTTCTTTTGAACCATCAGTTCGTGGGCCTGTGAATCGTAGACGTACGTCTGGCCGGCCGGCAATTCCGGTAACTTGATCTGGTTGGCCTTGATGATCCTGCTCATGAACTCGTCATGAGACTTGGGTTTTCGGCCTTCGGTCGCTTCGAACAGTTTCAGTGCCGAGGGAATCTGGATTTCAAACACCGCCCGCTGCTTGACCGCAAACAGTGTCCGCGCCGGCTGTGCGATCATGCCGCCAATCCCTTTCTCGTCCTTCAAGCTTTGCCCCTGCTTGCCAACCCCCGCCTCGGCACGAATCCGTTCGCCACCTGCTGGCGGAAGATTTGGATCGAAGGCCGACGGGTCCGTGGTTGGCGGCTGAACGGCGGGATAGTCGGGCACCGGTGGTTGCTCGCCAGTGGCCGCATCACCCGCGCCGGGAATTCCCGACAACATGGAACCTGGAATCGCTGGTCCGTCGCCGGCCGTTTCCGCGCCGTGATCCCCGTTGGATACGGTCTCGACATTCGCCTGCCCGAGACACCCAATGCACAAACAGGTCACACAGACAAGCGTCACAGCGGCAGACGTGGTTGAGCTTCGCATCTTCCGTAACTCCCAAAATCGGTTGGTTTTCTGGCGGCGGGCTGGCCGCGTGCCCTGACTGCGTGTCAGGCCACGACGGTGGACAAATATTGTGACAGGTCAGGGCATGATCGCCAAGCTATTGGGGCGACTGTCCTGCGGGAAGCTTCAAGCCCCAGCCCTGCATTTCGGCGAGCAAGCTCGCTTGTGTCATGTCGTATTGTAGGGGCGTAATGGTCACAAATCCTCGCTGCAAGGCCGCCAGGTCCGTTTCCGGCGCCTCAGCCGGCGGTGGCGGATCCCCGGTTGCCCAGTAGTAGGTCCTTCCCTTGGGGTCCAGGCGTTTGATGAAATCTTCGCCATACCGGGCCACCCCCATCGGCACGACATGGACGCCGCGAGGGTGTTCGACGGCAACGGTGGGAATGTTGACGTTGTACAGTTGCGATTCTTCCCGGCGTTTCGCCAAAATCTGCTCGATCACGTCACGGGCCAGCCGCGCGGCCTGGTCGAACTTGGCGTGTTCGTCGTATTCCAGCGAGACGGCAATGCTGGTGATACCGAAGAAAGCACCTTCGATCGCGGCCGCGACGGTCCCCGAATAGAGCACATTGATCCCCGCGTTCAGACCGCCGTTGATGCCGCTGATGACAAGATCGGGTCGCCTGGGGCAGAACTCGGATATCCCCAGCTTTACGCAATCCGCCGGGCTCCCTTCAACGGCCCATCCCCGCCGCCGTTCCCCTTCGTACACTTCCTTGCAGATCAACGGGCTGAGGAAGGTAATCGAATGTCCAACGCCACTCTGCTCGGTGGCTGGGGCGACCACGGATACGTCGCCTAGATCTTGCAATTCGCGTTCCATGGCTGCCAGGCCGGGTGCGTAAATCCCGTCATCATTGGTTAGCAAGATCTGCACGTGCGGGGTTCCTTCAGGCAGCGGCGTGCGAAAAAACGACATTCCCTGTGGGGCGCCATCATACGCGCGGCGAAAAAAGGAAGCAACGCGGGAGAACCTAAGCCCCTTATTATTAACAACTTGCGAATCCGAACCGCCAGCCAAACCCGTGGTTTGCACAATGGCTGGAGCGGTCCGCTGCGATTTTGCGTCGGTCGCGATCGCCGGCGGGCTTACCTCCTAGGCGATGCCCTGACCGAGGTCTATAATTTTCCTTTCCCCTCCGCCCGCGACGACGCGGGCTTTTTTCGTTGAATGGTAAGCATATGAGCAGTATTGCAGACTCGGTTCAACCGACGGCGGGTAGTGTTTCTGACGAACGTGTTTTGGTACTCGACTTCGGTGCACAGTACGCGCAATTGATCGCGCGGCGGGTTCGCGAACAGAGTGTTTATTGTGAACTCGTGCGTCACGATATTACGCCCGAGCAAATCCGAAAGCATGCGCCGAGCGGCTTGATCCTGTCCGGTGGTCCCTCCAGCGTCTACGCCGACAACGCGCCGAAATGCCATCCCGGGATCTTCGACCTCGATATCCCGGTGCTGGGCATCTGCTACGGCATGCAGCTCGCCTGCGACGCCCTTGGCGGCGACGTCGAAAACGCCCCGGCCCGCGAGTTCGGTCGTGCCCGCTGCGAAGTTACCAGCGAGTCAGACCTCTTCGCCGGCTTTCCGAAGGAAACCGACGTCTGGATGAGCCACGGTGACCAGGTCTCGCAGATCAGCGATGGCTTTGTTCCGTTGGCGCGGACCAAGACCTGTCCGATTGCCGCCGTCAAGCATTCCAGCCGCCCCGTGTACGGCCTCCAGTTTCATCCTGAAGTGACGCACACGCCCCAGGGCGCCATGCTCCTCCGCAATTTCCTGATCTCGATCTGCGGCTGCTCCGGCAGTTGGCATCTTGGCGACTTTGCCAAGGAAGCGATTGAGTCGATTCGAGAAAAGGTCGGTGATGCTCGTGTCATCTGCGGGCTCTCGGGCGGCGTCGATTCCTCAGTGACCGCCGCCTTGCTGTATCGGGCCATCGGCTCGCAACTCTCGTGCATCCTGGTCAACAACGGATTGCTGCGGAAGAACGAGCAGGCGATGGTGATCGCCGAATTTTCCGATCACTTCAAAACCGACCTGCATGTCGTCGATGGCGAAGCCCAATTCCTGGCGAGTCTGGCCGGCATCACCGAACCGCAGGAGAAGCGGCGGCGGATCGGCTATGAATTCATCGAGTGCTTTAAGCAAGAGGCCGCCAAGGTCGAAGACGCGAGGTTTCTCGCCCAGGGTACGCTCTACCCGGACGTCATCGAGAGTGGCGCCGCGCACGACGGCCCCGCTGCCACGATTAAACTCCACCACAACGTCGGTGGCCTGCCAGAACAACTTGGCTTCGAATTGATCGAACCGCTGCGTGATCTGTTTAAAGATGAAGTCCGCCGATTGGGACTCGAATTGGGCCTGCCGACCGACTTGGTCTGGCGCCACCCGTTCCCGGGCCCCGGATTGGCCGTACGTTGCCTGGGCGAAGTGACGCGTGAACGACTGGAGATCCTGCGCGAAGCAGACGCGATCGTGGTGGACGAAATCAAGGCCGCCGACCTGTATCGCAAGACATCGCAGGCCTTTGCCGTGCTGCTGCCCGTGCAAAGCGTCGGCGTGATGGGTGATGCCCGGACTTACGAAGACGCCATCGCCATCCGCTGCGTCGATACGGACGATTTCATGACCGCGGACTGGAGTCGCCTACCGACCGAGCTACTGGCCCACATGTCGACGCGAATCATCAACGAGGTCAAAGGGGTCAACCGCGTCTGCTATGACATCAGCAGCAAACCGCCTGCGACGATCGAGTGGGAATAGCCAGTCCCGAAATTCGAAAAAAGAAAGCTCGGTTGTGGTGGACAACCGAGCTTTCGACTTGGTGGGATGTCGATTTCGTGACGGAATGCGGGGCGAGCTGGTGGTGGTGGTGGTGAGGCGCTCGGACCCGTCGCGAAACAAACGGAGGCAATGTGAGGAAGTTCCGGCGACTTCCATTGTCGCCAGGATTATGAATCGGACGGCGAGGCGCCCAACAGCCATGCTTTTCCGTTCCGCCCGTACAGCCGCGAAAATCGGCATTGCCGCTTGAAGCGTTAAACTTTACCAAATCGGAACGGACTCGCGCGCCATTGGTTTGAAGCTGCACCATGGCTTGCGGTCTTTCGCCGCAGGTACCGCAGGCCCCCAGCCCTGGTCTGATGAAAATGTCCGATTCACCCGGTTGGTACTGATACGGCCGCACGTTCGCTTACCCTCGCTCCCCTCTCCCCGCGCACGAACTCCAACAGTGCGTGAGAACGGGCTCGGGGAGAGGGGCTGGGGGTGACCCCTGGTCTGATGAAAATGTCCGATTCACCCGGTTGGTACTGATACGACCGCACGTTCGCTCACCCCCGGCCCCTCTCCCCCAACAAGTTGGGGGAGAGGGGAGCCAGAGTGGATCGCTAACAGCATCGACTTGTGTCGACCACACCCCCATACCACACTGCCCATACCACTCATCCCATCCATCCAACCCACACCACCACCACCAATCGCACCACCACCACCACCCGCACCACCACCACCCG
>JAUIHJ010000285.1 GCA_030432015.1 bacterium | reverse complement strand
CCCAGCCGCGGCTGTTGGGTTCGAGTCGGATGACGAATGGCGTGGGGGCACGTCGAATCACTTTCGGGCGGCCCCTGCCTGCAATCGGGAACCGCCGCATGTCGGGCCCGCGGCGGGCCGCCGGGTTTCGCTGAGAAAGAGTTTTGTGGAGTAGGTGCCGTGTCCCCGCAATAATCGCTTGGCCTTGCGATTGCGTGGGCTATGATTGAATGACTTGCAGTGTGGTAGATGTTCCGCCACCGGTGAATGTTACGATTCTAGCGACCCTTGCGGAAGTTTCCGAGCCGATGTCCCAAAACGCTCCCCTCAAAGGCATTTTTACACCCAATATTGTCCCGCTCGACGCTCACGGCGAAATCGACGAGGGCGAGTTGCGAAGCTATGTTGATTGGCTCATCGAACGCGGTGTGCATGGATTGTACCCCAACGGATCGACGGGCGAGTTCACTCGCTTTACTGCCGAGGAACGACGCCGCATTATCGAGATTATCGCCGATCATACTGCTGGACGCGTCCCCATCCTGGCCGGAGCGGCCGAAGCCAACACACGCGAAACGATTCGTGCCTGCGAGCACTATTTCGATCTCGGGGTGCGGGCTGTGGCCATCGTCGCCCCCTTTTACTTCAAGCTGAGCCCCGCGGGCGTCTATGCGTACTTCAAGGAGATTGCGGATAACTCGCCGATTGACGTGACCCTTTACAATATCCCCATGTTCGCTTCCCCGATCGACGTTCCGACCGTGCAGCGACTGGCCGAAGAGTGTCCGCGGGTCGCCGCCATCAAAGATTCTTCCGGCGACTTGCCGCATATGATGCGGATGATTTCGGCGGTGCGGCCCCTGCGACCGAACTTCGCCTTCCTGACGGGCTGGGATGCGGCGTTGATGCCGATGATCTTGCTCGGCTGTGACGGTGGAACCAACGCCACCAGCGGCGTCGTTCCTGAAATCACGCGCAAGCTGTATGACCTGACGATCGCTGGGCAATTGGACGAGGCCCGTGAACTTCAATATCGCCTGCTAACGTTGTTTGACGCGATGATTCTGTCGTCCGAGTTCCCCGAGGGCTTCCGCGCGGCACTCCGGCTTCGCGGCATCAAGACGGGTAGCGGCCGGCAGCCGCAGTCGGATGTCCAGCAGGCGGCACTGGTGACGCTGAGTGATCAGTTGCAGTGCTTGCTGGCCGGCGAAGGGTTTGTGGATGAACCGGTTGGTGGTTGCGCCGTGGGCGACGCGGTCGACCCGGATCAGGTCGCCCGGATTGTTCGCACGGTGGTGGGCGAATTGCAGAAAAAGGGATTGAGCTAGCGAGCGTCCGCAGCCGGCAGGTGAAAGAATACGGAATACGGTGTTGGCGTAAACCATCCCGCCGTGATCCCTGTTTCGCGGAGCATTCTCCCGGTCCAGCAGTTGCACGTGTTGAACGCGTGGTACGTTCCTGCTCCCCGATAAAAACAATCGACCGCGTTGTAGGAATCGACGTCCAGTCGCACCGGATTTCCGTTCACATCCGGTTGAAAGCTGGCCCGTAGCGCGGCGACCAGACGTTGGTACTGCGTGACGGTCAACGTCACCTTGCGAAACGCGTCACTCTCAGGGTAAACGGGGCCGAATTGCGCATGCATGATGGTCTCGGTCGGCAGCAGCAAGGCCTTGGCGGTCGTCCTGACGCTCAGGTCCTCCCAGGTCGGGGTGTTCACGTAGAAGTCGCGGTCACCCCAGCCCAGTCCAACATAGCGAAACGACGCCGTCGAGGCCTCGAAATGCTCGGGTCGTAAGACTTCGCGCCAATCGAAGATGCGCGTCGTCGCCGGCACGAAAATGTCGGTATGCACGCCGTTGGACGCGATGTAAACGGCGATGCCTTCTTCCGCCGGCACAAAGTCACGATTGACAGGAATGAGACCGGCCGCGAACAGGCCCACGTAACCGAGTACCATCAACAGGCAGCCGAACGCACCACGCATTAACCACCACCTGATGCGACGCCAGATCACCCCATGCACCGTTCTTGGTTTCGTCGGCGCATGAGCAGTCATCGAAGATTACCTTGGGTTCTCGTTCGCCGTGGCCGTTCCGCCAGCGTGCAGGTCCCATGATGATCCCCGATCGACCGCATTTATTCTGGACGCAGGACTTGTCGATCGGCTAAATGGCCGAGCTTGATTCAGCAGCGCACACCCCGTCAGCGGGACAGGCACCTTTTTCCCCGACAGGCCGTTCTTCCGCAGTTGAATCCAATCGGCGGCGAAAAACGAGCCGGTCCCGGATTGTCACCGAATTGCACTCGGTCGTTTAGGGCCGACGCGACAAGTCCTGCGAACTCCAGCGACCTGCTAATCGTCAAGCAGTTCGGTGCCTTCCTTCTGCTCCGCGGCTTCATCCCCCAGTTCGGCAAAGAAGGCGTCAAGGTCGTCCTCTCGATCTTGAGTCAACATGTCCGTCTCGCGTTTCAGCTGACGATCGTCGATCGCCGGCCGCAAGCCGCTCGTCAGGCTGGACGCGCGGACCCGCTCCAACGAATCGCCCAGTTCGGCGAGTTCTTCGCTAAGCCGATCGCTCCGACCCAAATCGGCCCACAGATCGCCTGACCGTGACGGGGCAAACAAGCTGTCCACGCCCCGTTGGTAGGTTGCCGGGTCGCTCTCCAGATCCGCAAACAACCGCTCGGCGCCCAGGCCCGGCAGGCGTCGTAGTCCGCTTGGCAGGACCCCAGCCATCACGTCGTCGTGATGGAGCCCAGGATCGAGATCGGGCAGGCCGAGGACATGGCCTAATTCATGGGTCAACACCGTCAGCAGGTCGACCCCGCGCGTGGCCTCCGTGCTGGGCAAGGTATCCAGGTGCCACCCTTGTCCTGCCGCGTCGTTGTCGAGCCAGACGTTGGGACTGGTCAAGGAGCCGAGCCCGAGCATCGTCGCCGGTAGGTCGGCCACGGCGACCTGAACATCACCCAATTGGCGCGCGGCGCCAGGGACGATGTTCGCCCAATAGCTGATTGCGCGATCCACCAGTGCGTCCACATCGTCGGCGGCGATACTGCCTGCCGACGAGCCTATCCGGGCCGCCACACCCTCGCGCTGACCATGCAGGGCCCCGAGGCGTTCGATGCGAACAGCGTCAATGATGACATTGCCGTTGGCCGCCATGTCCGACAGGTCGACCGTAATCTCGCCCCCCACCGGTGCCGTGGTGATCGACAGGTCGGCAAACCAGGTACCCGAATCCAGGACCGACGTGCCGAGCGCCGTCGCCGATGGATTGTTCGGCGCCAGTTTTTGATTGACCGGGATCGACGTTCCGCCGTTGACCACATAGGGGGCATTGCTGGCACGGTTGAAGTACGGCGTCCAGGTCGCCGACACCCGGTAGGTGCCGCTGGGTAGACCAGAGAATGTGTAAGTGGCGTTTTGCGGTGTGCCGCCCACACCCGCTTCGCGAACATCTCCCTGGAAGCCCTGCCCCCAGACCGTCATGTTGGCTGAATCCGTGTAGTTTGGCGCCGGGTCGCCGTCATCGATAATCACCGAGCCAGACACTTGCCCTGCCAGCGTGAAGCTGAAGGGGCTCTCGTCCGCGTCGTTGTTGCCGAAAGAAACGCTTCCGCTCTTGCTGCCGATGCTGGAGGCGTCCAGTGTGACTTCAAACGAGACGCTCGACCCGGCCGCCAGAATCTGATTGGCGACAAAGTTTGGGTACGTTCCGGTATTCAGTGAGAAGTCGCCACTGACCGAAATCGGTTGCAAGATCAGGTCCGCGGCACCGATGTTATTGACGGTAAACGTCTGATTGACACTCGCACCGGTCGCGCCCTCAAACTTCGTCCCGAAATCGAACGTCCCGGACCCGGAGGCAATATTCGAGGCACCTGCCAGGACTTCGATTTCCGGATCGGTCAGCAGTTCGAGTCGCACGGCGTCAATGATCACATTGCCGGTGGTACTGCCGGAAAGCACGACGGTCATGGTCGTTCCGCTGGCGGTAAAGGTGCCCAGCTCTTCCCAGTTCGCACCCGCATCCTGGAAGTCGTTCGGCGCGACCCTCTGGTTAATATTGACGGTGGTTGGCGTGGTGACGCCGCTAATCGCATACGGCGCCGCGTTGGCGCGGTTGCCGAAGGGCGTCCAGGTGGTCGCCACCTGGTAGATACCGCCGTCGACGACCGGGAACGTATAGGTCGCTGTCTCGACGGCGCCTCCCGCCGGGGACTCGTAGACATCGTTTTGGAAGCCCTGAGACCACAGGGTCATGCCGCCGGATTGCACGAATGTGCTGCCCGCCGGATTGGCTGGCCAGGGTGCGTTGTTGGGCGTATTGTCCACGATCAAGACACCTGGGCTGGCGGAACCTCCGACCACAATGTCGAACGGCGATTCATCACTGTCGTTGTTATCAAACGTGATCGTACCGCCAAAGTTTCCGGCCGTCGCCGCGTCCAGCCTGACGGTAAACGTTGACGACCCGCCGGGCGGCAATGGTGTGCCTGGGGTCGCAGCAGGCGTGAAGCCGGACAACAGGCTGAAGCCGGCAATCCCGGCGACCGAACTGGCCAGCGAGGCGTCGTCCAACGTCAGTCCGGCCGTTCCCGTGTTGTAGACCGTGAACGTATGGTCCACCGGTGCCCCCACCGCGGTTGCACCGAAATTGTAACTGCCGCCGTCGGCGATGTGTGGCGAACCGGTCACCAGGATCTCCGGTCCATGGCCCGGCAACGCCTCGACCCGAATCGCGTCCGCGATGATCGCACCGTCCGCCAGATCCGTCAGCGTGACCGTCAATGTCGGACTGGCCGTGCCGTCGGTACGCACAATGGTCAGATCTTCCCACGCTGCGCCACTGGCGCTGAAATCGTTGGGCGCCAGCTTCTGGTTGACGTCAATCGTGATCGGTGCAGCGATCACATCACCGTCAATCGTGAAGGGTGCGTCGCTGGCCCGCGTGGGCGCGCTGGTCCAGGTGGCCGAAACGCGATACGTGGTATCTGGATCGAGCGTGAAGGTCCACGTGGCGGACTCGGCGACGCCCCCCGGGGTCCCTTCATCGACGTCACTGATCCCGTCACCTGGATTTGCATATCCCTGGTTGTTCCAGTCGGTCAGCGGTCCCACCTCGGTGTAACCCGCGTTGTCGTTATCGATGATCAGGACCGGTTCGAGCACGCTGCCGGTGAAATTGATGTTGAACGGATCTTCGTTGCTGTCATTGTTGTACAGCCGCAATTCGCCGGTGAACGTATCAACACGCGACGGTTGGAATTCGACGGTGAATGGCGTCGAGCCACCAGGAGCGACCGGCGAGGCAGGCGCGCTGGTCAAGACGAAGCGGTTGGGCAGACGAAGCATACCCAGTGACAGGTCGACTTCGCCCAGATTCCGCAGCGTGAATGTCTCGCTGACCGTGCCGCCTGCCGCGACGGTGCCGAAATCAAAGCTGCCGCCATCGCCGATGACCGTGCCGCCTGAAGTCTCGATACTGATTTCCGGCTGGTCCGCCAGCCGTTCGATCCGCACCGCGTCGGCCACCACATCGCCGTTGGTGCCCTCGGTCAACTGCACGGTAAGCGTCGCGCCCGAAATGCGGATGATGTCCAGGTCTTCCCAGTCCGAGCCCGCCGTGGTGAAGTCGTTGGGTGCGAGTTGCTGGTTGACTGCGACGGTCCCCAGCAGTGTTCCGGCCGTGGTGCCGTCGTAGATGCTGTAGGGCGCATCGGTGGCCCGCTGCTGGAACGGTGCCCAGGTCGTTGAGACTCGATACAGGCCGGGCGTGAGGTGCGTAAAGGTGAACGTCGCTGCATCGGTACCGCTGGGCACGTAGCTGCCATCCACCGTTCCCAGTCGTCCGAGATTGGCGTAATTTAAAAAGCCTGTCTGGGTATATAACGGCGCGGGATCTTCGTTATTGATGATCGTCAACGGTTCGACCCGGATGGCGTCCGCCACAACCACGCCGTTGGCAAGCAGGTCGGACAGCGAAACCGTCATGGTGCCAAGGCTCGCCTCCACCACGCTCAGGCTCTGCCAGACAGTGCCTTGGTCGGTAAAGCCGCTGGGTGCCAACTGCTGATTGACGTCGACGGTTGTTGGTCCGCCGACAACTCCGCTAATTTCAAACGGCGAATTTGTCGCGCGATCGCCGTCCTCGATCCACGTCGCGGAGACACGGTAGAGGTTGCCCGGGGTGACACTGAACGTCCAGGTGGCCTCGTTACCGGTTGCTGCGGGTGAAGTTCGATGGTCACCGGCATGGCCGCCACCGGCGACCAGAAAACCAGAGCCGGTTTCGCCGTAGCCAGCGCCGCCGTCGTCCACGATCGTTGGCGCTGCGACGATGTCGCCGTTGAGCAAAATCTCGAACGGGTTTTCGTCCAATTCGTCACTGGGGATGATGAGTGTGCCTGTGTACGCACCGGCGATGCTGCGGTCGAGCCCGATGGTCAAGGCTGCCGAACCACCGGCGGGGATGGTCGGTGGCAGACCGCTAACAACGCTGAAACCGACCGGTAAGCGAAGCGTGCCGACCGCCAATGGCCGGGAGCCCTGGTTGCGGATCGTGAACACGCGGTCCACTGTGCCACCGCCGACCGTGGCCGTGCCAAAGTCGACGCTGCTGGCGTTGTCCACCAGACGCGTCAGGGCCGGCTGTTCGACCACGATTTCCGGGTCGACGATTTGCTCGATCCGGACGGCATCGGCGACCACCTGGCCGTTCGCACCGTCATTGGTGAGCGTGACGGTGAGCGTCGTGCCGTTCAACGTGAAGTTGCCGAGATCCTCGAATTGGGTTCCATTGACGCTGAGATCATCGGGTGTCAGAACCTGGTTCAATGGTGTGGGAACGGAACCGGTACCAGGATCGACTCTGAAGGGTGCATTGGTGGCCCGATTGGGGAACGGGGACCACGTGGCGGAGACGCGGTAGCTGGCCCCGTCGGTCAGTTCGGTAAACGTCCAGGTACTCGTGGCGACCGGAACCGACGGCGGGTTTGCCGCGTCGGCGAAATGTACCGCTCGGTTGAAGCCCTGCTGGCTATTGAGACCACCATCGCTCGAGAGGGCAAAGTTGGACTCGGCAAAGGTGCCGGCGTCTTCATTGTCGATGATCTGCCAGCGGTTGACCGTGCCGGTCAAGCGGAAGTTGAACGGCGTTTCGTTCGGGTCGACCGTGGCTGGCGTCGCGGTTGTGGTGTCGCCCGTTAGAAATGAGAGCTCGCCGTCAAACGAACCTGGATATCCCGCATCCATGCGGACCCGCATGGTCATCGACTCGCCCGGCTCCAGCGTGAATTCTTCCACGCCGGTGGGCAGCAGCGGCGCGGTCCGCGCATCACCGGCCGGCAGCGTGGGGAAATCCAGCAGGGTAAAGCCCGGCGGGATGGTGACCGGTTCGCGGACAACCAGGTCGGCGCCGCCGTCGTTACGGATCGTGAATGTTTTCTCCACCGGAGTCCCCGGCCAGGTTGCGCCGAAGGGGACCACGCCGGAATCATCCGGCACGTTGGTGCCACCGTCCGCGACCGTAATATCCGGGGCCGCCGTCATGAACGGAATGCCCGGCTTGTCTTCCAGCAGGCGTTCGATCCGGACGGCGTCGGCCAGCACGAGACTGTTCGCCATCGCGCCGCTGTCGAGCAATTCGACGACAATCTTACCGCCCGTCAATGTGTAGGGCCCGCCCAGGTCAACCCAGGAGACGCCCGCGTCTGCGAAGCTCCCCGCAGTGGCTCCTGTGGTCACCGATTGGTTGACGACGGCGCTGCCGATCGTGCTACTGATATCCCGGACCTGGTACGTCACGGTCGTGTCACCGGTGAATTGCGGCGTGGCGGCCCACGTCGCCGAGACGCGGTAGATTCCGTCCGGCAGATTGTTGAAGGTCCAGCGTGCTTTGTCGCCCGACGAATCGGCCGGGGACGTGATCTGGTCATTCAGGAACCCGTTGGTTGACGCTCCCGGCCAGGTACCGATCAACTGGAAGCCACTGTCGCCGTTGTCAATGATCGTTCGATCACGGACCACGCCGCGGAGTTGAATCGTGAACGGATCGATGGCGGTGGCAGGGTCGTTGTCTGGAACCGGGTCGACACCTTGACCCGGTTTGGTGACGACCGACTCGTCGACGTCATTGCTGAAGATGCGGATCTCGGCCGGAAAGTCACCGTGCCCGTCACGATTCGGGTCGCCAGGAAACGGATCGGTCAGCGCATTGAGGGTCACGCTGAACGTGTATGTTCCGCCGGGGGCGACGATCTGCGGCGTCCCGAAGCTGGGTGACGTCGGCAGGGACAAGGTCATATTGGGTGGCGTCACCAGCGGGCTGCTGCCAGGTACCGCCAAATCGATGTCATTGATTTCCAACGGCATGTCGCCATCATTCCGGATCGTAAACGACTTGCTCAGTGCACGTCCCATGTTGGTGTTCATGCCGATCAACGTGCCGTTATCGCTGACGAGCGTTGAACCTTCCAGAACGGTGATTTCCGGTCCGGACGTGAATCGCTCGAGTCGCACCCGATCCGCCATCACCTGACCGTTAGCCCGATCGCTCAGACGCACCACCGCGGTATGGCTGGTGAACTCGAAGACGCCGAGACTCTCCCAGGCAACGCCGCCGTCATCGAAGTCGTTGGGCGCGATCCTCTGGTTGATATCGATCGTGGCCAGCTTGAAAGTATCGTCCAACACCGTGTACGGCGCGTCGGTCGCAATGACGGTCGATGGATCGTCCGGATAATTGACGGAGACCAGGTACTTGCCCGGCTGGATGCCGGCGAAGGTCCAGGTCGCCGTGTTGGGTGTCGGACCAATATTCGCCTGGTGGATCAGGTAGTCGCCGCCCGCATCGGAAACCGGGGTCCAGTGACCCGTGGGGCTGATATTCGGTACGGCGGTAATTGGAGATTCGACGAACCCGACGCCGCCGTCGTTGACGGTTCGTGGTGCCTGGTTGACCGGTACGAGCGTTTCGATGCTCTGATGCGTCACCGTCCCGATGCCGGCAGCGGTGAGCGAAAATCCAGAGTCCAGGATCGTGCGGCCGAATGCTTCAAAGTACAGGGTGTCGCCAGGGGGAATCGGCTCGCTTGGATCCGGATTGTTCCCATCATCAGGACCGCCGACAAAGGGATCATTGCCATCGACGTGCCGCAGAACGGGTGAGCCGTTTTCCGGCGCATCGCCGCCGAACGCCAACGGATCGATATAGATGATGTCGTTGAACTGGCTGCCAATCACACCCTCGAACATGCTCGGGCTGATCTGCACCTGATCGCCGCGATGCGCCAAAGTGACAAACTGATTGTCAGCCACAGCGCCGAAAACGTCCATCGGCGTATCCAACAGATCCATGTCGATCATGACATTGGAATCGGCGAAGCGGAAGTCAATCGTGTCGGTGCCGTTGAGGTCGGTAATGATGTCGTTGCTCGGGCCCGTGCCGTCGGCCGCGGCTCCCGGTTCGAGCCGGAAGATGTCGTTGCCAGAGATGTCATCTTCAGGCAGCGGGTGTTCCGGACTCGGCACGCCGGTTTCCAGCCAGCCGCCGTCCAGCAGATCGTTGCCGGGCCCATCGCCCAGGATATTGTCCGCTTGGTCACCGGTGATCATGTCATTGGCCACACCACCGAAAACGTTCTCAATGGAATTGCCCAGGTCGCCGCCCACACCCGAAACCAAATTGCCGACGATCCCGGCGGACGAGCGGGCCGATTGATCCGGGGAACCCAGGTTGATCATCACCGGCGTCATGTAGTCCCGCAGGTCCAGGCTGTCGCCGTTAACGTCGCTGCCGCGGCCGTCG
>JAUIHJ010000284.1 GCA_030432015.1 bacterium | reverse complement strand
CTCGACGACTTGCGCTTCGCCTTGCGTTGCGACTGCCGGTTTCTGGCGGAGAATATCCGCCCAGTGCAGGACATGGTCGACACCGCGTCGCGTGATCTCCAGTGTCTCGACGCCAAACTGGGCCTTTCTGCCCATCTCCGTGCCGAGTGTCACCTTTCCGATCGATTCGGCAAACGATGGCAGCAGCCCCGCACCTGCCACATCGCGATAGAGAAAAATATAGGGAGCTCGCCACGCGTGTGCCGCGGCGAGCATGCGGCCCATCTGATCTTGATCCTCCAGGCGGTGCATGTTGACCGACGGCAGCATATGCATTGACGAACCGCCCGAATGGATATCAACGACAAGATCGGCCAGAGGAATCACGCTGCTCGACACGTAGTGTGCAATCATTCCGGTGATGGTGTCGTCGGGACGCCCTGGGAAGGCGCGATTCATGTTCATCCCGTCGACTGGCGAAAGGCGCGTCCCGGCCAGGACGGCTGGGCGATTCAACATGGGCAGGATGATGACGCGCCCGCGGATCTGATCCGGTTGCAGCCGCCGCGCCAGGTTCAAGAGCGTCACCGGTCCCTCATATTCGTCGCCATGGTTCCCGCCAAAGAGGACCGCGGTTGGGCCGTCGCCGTTGCGGATTACCGACACTGGCACAAAGCATTTGGCCCAGCCAGCGGAATTGGTCGACTGCGGCACGGACAAGTTGCCGAACTGCTTGCCGTCGCGAAGGAAATCGACGTCGGTCGTAATCAAACTTGGCTCCGCCATGGCGCCCTCCTCAATTGGTGTGAAAGCAGTGAAGTCAGCAGTTCGGCGATCGCCACCCCGAGATGGCCCTTCGGTAAGTCATTTGCGGGCTGTTGCAAGTTGCCGTGTTGCAGCACGAAAGGCTACCGCGGAACTGCCTGTTGCAGCTCACGGATCTTGTGCCTTTCAAACTGACGCGTCGGCTTACGAGAAGCCAATGCCGGTCGCAACAGACGCAACTTCAAGGCGGGCGTTGCGGGGTTCGGTTTGTGACGACTACCCCATTTGACGAGCCTGAAGGGCCTTTGTTGTGGTCAGATTCGATTGTCTTGCGCGGCCTCTCGAAGTATAACAACGCTGGCAGGTTGCGGTACCGTTCTCCTTCGATTCGACACCGTTGGCATGGACGCAACCGCAGCCACCGCATCATCCCCCACCGCATGCTCAGTTGGGCGTGCTCCCACCTTCCTGCAAATTGACGGAGACGGACGGCTATGTTCCGAATCGAAGCTGGTAAAACGGCCCGTTACTGTGATGGTCAATCACGCCGCAGCTTTCTTCAGCTGGGTGTTGCTGGAATGGCGAGCTTAGGTTTGGGGGATGTTCTGCGAGCCCGCGACGCATCGGCCGCCGCGGTCAATGCCAAGCCCAAGACGTCGGCCATCATGTTGTGGCTCGACGGCGGCCCGGGCCACATGGACACGTATGACATGAAGCCGCTGGCACCGTCGGAGTATCGCGGCATCTGGCGCCCAATCTCGACCAACGTGCCGGGCTTTGAAATGACCGAGTTGTTCCCCAAGCAAGCTCAGGTGGCTGACAAGTTCTCCATCGTGCGCTCGCTGCATCACGACACGGGCGATCACTTTGCCGGCGGTCACCGGATGTTGACGACCAAGAATATGGGGGTCAGCGGTGCAAATAATACCGGAAAATTTCCATCCATCGGCGCCGTCGTCGCCCACGAGCGTCGGCAGATGCCGTCCAGCGTGCCCCCCTATGTTTCGGTGCCGGTGGCGTCGAGCATCGGGTTGCGGCCCGGTTATTTTGGTGGCAACTTGCTGGGCACGCCATTCAATCCGTTTGAAACAGGCGGCGATCCCAACAACGCGAATTTTAAGGTCCAAAATCTGAATCTGGCTTCCGGGTTAACGATCGACCGTTTAGGCGATCGGCAGGCCCTCTTGTCCCGGCTCGATCAAATTTCACGCGACGTCGAACGGGGCGACGGATTCGATGCGATTGATCGTTTTGACCAGCAAGCGGTTTCGTTTGTTTCCGGCGAGCAAGCGCGAACGGCCTTTGATATCAGCCAGGAAGACGATGCGACGCGTGATCTGTACGGTCGCCACAATTGGGGCCAGAGCACCCTGCTGGCACGTCGCCTGGTGGAAGCGGGCGCCTCGTTTGTGACCGTGCACTTTGGCGGTTGGGATCATCACTGGAATCTCCAGTCCGGGATGGAGAACTACCTGCCTAAAGTCGACTCGGCTGTTGCCGCACTATTCACCGATCTGGACCAACGCGGGTTGCTCGATTCCACCCTGGTCATTCTTTGCGGCGAGTTCAGCCGCACGCCGCGCATGAACGATGGTGGCAACGGCGGCCCGCCCTTGAGCAAGGGGACTCCCGGCCGGGACCATTGGGGCAACGCCATGTTCTGTCTGCTCGGCGGCGGTGGTATCCGAGGGGGCCAGATTGTCGGGTCGACCGACAGTCGCGGCGAACGCCCGGCGACGCGTCCCGTCGAGCCCGCCAATATCCATGCCACGATCTATCGCGCCCTGGGGATCGATCCGAACCTGCGGATCTTTGATCACAGCGGCCGCCCGCATGCCGTGCTGGATGACCCCACACCGATCGACGAACTGCTCTAAACGGTCCGTTGCGGATGCCGAGCTGATTGTCGCGGTCGAGCGTGCGTTTGGTTGACGCTGCGCGCCCATTCGCGCGCATTGCAGACGGGAAAGCCGGCAGTATCCTCCCCGGCGAGCAATTGGCGTGGCATTTGCGGTTGCACTCGCAACGCGTTGGCGGAAACAGTGTAGGGACTAATTAGGGTTCGTCCGTGACGACGACCGAAGATCAGGGTTTGCACCTCCACGTCAATGCGGCTCGACCGGCGACGGCCGGAGCGACCTGCGGAAGTCCAATTTGCCGATGAATCTGAGCCATTGTTGACATCAATGCCGCGGGCGATAAACTAGTCGCCACCGAATCGGCGAAACCAAATTACGGGGTGCACCTATGGCGGACGACAGGTCGGGGCAAGACTCGCATCACGCAGGATCTGATCGCCGCGCCTTTCTCAACCAGACCTCGTCGGTTGTCATGTGTGGAGGTCTGGCCGCCGGCTATGGAACGCTGGCGTATCAGGTCGGGAAGTTCCTTTACCCGGCGGACGCCGGCAAGGGTGTTTGGCAGTTTGTTTGCACCTTGGAACAACTCGCCGTCGGTGAGTCGCTGCCGTTTACGATGCCGTCAGGGGCCAAAGTGGTCGTCGCCAGGCAGACCGAGGGGGACACCGCCGATGCGTTCGTCGCCCTGTCCAGCATTTGCCCGCACCTGGGCTGCCAGGTTCATTGGGAAGCGGTCAACGAGCGATTTTTTTGCCCCTGCCACAACGGCGCATTCGACGCGAACGGCAAAGCAACACTCGGACCTCCCGCCAAGGCAAACCAGCAGCTCACGCGATTTCCGCTCCAAGTCGAAGGCAATCTATTGTTGATCGAAGTACCGCTCGACTCGATTACCATTACGCCGTCAGAAGGGACCGCATGAGTCGATTGAGTGACTGGTTTTCCGAACGCGTGCCGATCAGCGGCGATCAATTGCGCGAGCTGACCAACGAGCCCGTACCGAACCATCTTAAGCGTTGGTGGTTTGCGCTGGGAGGCACGCCGGCCTATCTGTTCGTCGTGCAGATTATCACCGGGATCTTGCTGGCGTTTTACTATCAGCCGACCGCCTCGACGGCCTACGAGTCGGTGCGCTACATTACCGAAGATGCCTCCTTCGGCTGGTACTTGCGGAGCCTCCACAAATGGGCCGCCACGCTGATGATTGCGTCTGTCATTCTGCATCAATTGCGTGTCTATTTTACCGGCGCCTATCGCCGGCCGCGCGAGCTCAATTGGGTGATCGGCATGTGCCTGCTGATGTGTACCCTGTTGACCGGCTTCACCGGCTACAGCCTGGCATTCGAACAGCTGAGCTATTGGGGTGCCACGGTCGCCGCCAACATCAGCGACGCCGTACCACTGGTCGGCAGTTTCGCCAAGCAAATGCTGCTGGCTGGAGACGGGTACAACGACCGCACGCTGTCGCGATTCTACATTATGCATGCGGCGGTCTTGCCCACGACGATCATCATGCTGGTGGCCGTGCATATTATGTTCATTCGTCTGCACGGCGTCACCGAATTGCGTTTCGAGGACGAACCGGCTGATCAGCCCAGGCATTTCAACTTTTTCCCCGACCATATTCTGACGGAGCTCAGCATTGGTCTGGTGTTGATGATCCTGTTGAGCGCCCTGGCCACGATCTTTCCCGCGACGATGGGACCGCAAGCGGATCCCCAGACCACTCCGGAGGTGATCAAACCCGAGTGGTTCTTCTACGTGTCTTTTCGTTGGCTCAAATTGTTTTCGCTGACGTTTGCCGTCATCAGCACGGGCTTTATCGTGGGGGCGATGTTCGTCTGGCCCTGGATTGATCGAGCCCTCGTGAAAGCGACGGGAATTAAGGAGATCAGCGTTTACATCGGTATCGTTGGTACGCTGCTGCTGATCGGATTGACGGTTTGGGAAGCAGTTGCAACTCATTGATTTGTTGAATCACCGGGCGGCCATCTCGCCGGCGAGATCTGGCCGCCAACAGCCATTCACTATTTGGAAACGATCGAACGGCCATGACTGTCAAAACAAAGCAACTGATTATCGGGGTCCTGGGCTTTGCATTTCTGGGCTCGTTGATCTTCGTCCAGGCGATGGAGGTCGCGCGGCGCCGCCAGGAAGCCGGCTTGTCACCGCACCCCATCGCGGTGCCAGCCGCTTCCAAGTCGTGTGTCGAGTGTCATGACAAGTCGTCGCCGGGCATCATCGATCACTGGGAGGGCAGTACGCACGCCATTAAAGGCGTTGGGTGCGTCGAATGCCATCTCGCTCAAAAAACCGACGCCGATGCCTTTGATCACTATGGGGCCACGATCGCCACGATCGTCACACCCAAGGACTGCGGGCGCTGCCACAAGACGGAAACGGAAGAATTCATGGCCAGCCATCACGCCAAGGCAGGCAACATCCTGGCGTCGCTCGACAACTTCCTGGCCGAAACGGTCGAAGGACACCGCGAACCGTTTAACCCGCATTCGCCCACCCCGGGGCATGACGTGGATCTGGTCAATGGCATGGCCAGCGTCAACGTGGGATGCAAGCAATGTCATGGAAGCAAGGTCGCCTTGCTCGCCAACGACGGCGGCCTGATTACCGTTGACGACCTGAAGCCAGACGACAGCGGTAGACCGACCAACTCGGAAGCACTCGCCCGCATCAAGAAGGACGATAACGGCGCGCCGCTGCTGGATACCAGTGCCTGGCCGAACACAGGGATTGGACGCTTGAATCTGGATGGGTCCTTGGGATCATGCTCGGCCTGCCACTCGCGGCATGATTTTTCACCGCGCCGCGCCCGTCAGCCAGAAAACTGCGGAAAGTGCCACCTTGGGCCCGACCATCCGCAGAAGGAAATCTACGAAGAATCGAAGCACGGTGTCGCGTTTCGCGATCTCAAGGAACACATGAACCTGGACGCTCACGACTGGGTGCTGGGAGAAGACTACACCCAGGCACCAACCTGTGCGACCTGCCATATGTCGGGCCATTCCCGAAACGGCGGCCGTGTGACCCATGATCCGGGCGAGCGGATTTCGTGGAGCAATCGCCCGCCGATTAGCATCGTGATGGATACCGATGCCAAGGGTGCTGTGATCAAGGAGAAGGACCCCGAATTGCGCCAGAAGTTGATCGCCAGTACCTGGCAGGAAAAGCGGCAGGCCATGAAGAACGTCTGTCTGCACTGCCACACACCCAAATACGTCAATGCGTTCTATTCGCAGTACGACGATTTCGTAGTGAATTACAATGAGAAATTCGCGAAACCGGGCCAGAAGATCATGGATGTCTTGCACGAGCAAGAGTTGATCACCAACGCGGAATTCGACGAAGAGATCGAATGGACCTGGTTCTACCTGTGGCATCATGAAGGTCGTCGAGCACGCCATGGTGCGTCGATGATGGCACCAGATTACGCCCACTGGCACGGCATGTTTGAAGTCGCCGAAAGGTTCTATCAGGAATTGATCCCCCAGGCACGTGAACTCGTTCACCACGCCGAGGAAGCAGGCCAGACCGCACAGGCCGAAGCGGTGGACCAGGTCATCGAGGATGTACTCGCCCGGCCCGAACACCAATGGTACGAGAGTGCCAAGAAATTGGTCGAGGCGGGCAAGGCATCTTTGGTCGAGCCGCCACCGGCCGCGGTTGCACCGGACGCTGTCGATTCACCAGCCAACGCAACTCCTGCCGCTACGGATGATGCCGCCACGCCGGCTGCCGACGCGGCAAAGGCCGACACGGCAAAGGCCGACGACACAGCCGACCCGGCAACGGAGAAGAAAGCCGATGGCGGGACGGACACACCGCCTGACGCTTGATGCGCCGCATCGAGGTTAAGGCTTGGGAAGGCGCGGTTCTGTGCGTTGTGACCGAGCGTGCCTTTTCGTCATGGCAGCGAGGCAGGCGGACCTGGGACCCGATGACTGACCGTCGCTTGGGGGCGACGACGCACGAATCGTAACGGCTATTCCGCGAAGCACCATAGCTGTCCATTCTCCAACGCCACGAACAGGCGGCCGTCGGCATCCATCGCCGTACCCCCTTTGACGGCGTCGGCGGCCAGCGGTTGGCTCCAGATGTCCGATCCATCCTGAAGATTGATTGCCGTCAGGAACGGCTGATCCGGACGGCGGTCTGGGTGGCCGGTGGCGAGTAACACGTCGGGTGTCGCGACGAAACTGGTAAATCGCCGATCGCGTTTGTCCTCCCATAACTTCTTTGGCTGGGGTGCGTTGCGGCCCCGGCGGCGCAGGAACTCCCGCGCTTCGTCTTTGATCAACGCGCCCGGCGGCAGCGGTGTATGCAACGCCAGATTACCAAAGAGGCTACCTTCGTAGCTGGCATCGTGGGAGAGCACGTTGCCGTCTCGCAGCGTGTATTCCAGAGAAACGAACTTTCCGTAGGCCGGATAGTATGGATAGAACGCCGTGCGATATTCGGAAGTGACTTGCGACTTGGGTGTATTGAGACACTTGAGCGTCACCAGATCGAAGCGTGCCGTCTCGTAGACGCCGCCGCCGAGGAACCGCAGCTCGCCGTCGACAATCTTCAACTCGCCCTGCATGCTGATTCCGTCGTTGACTTCTTCAGCAAGTTGGCCTGATGTCGTGTTTTCGACAATCAATTCGCCGCGTTTGGCATCGAGTGCGACGATGTGGGTGCCATCGTAATGGGTTAGGCCTGCCGCCGCGTACACGCGACCATCTTCAACCACAACGCCGCCGGCCACTGGCCAGGAGGAAATCAGCTTGCCGAAAACGGGGATCAGGCGATCCTCGGGAGCGACACGGTAGGTCCACAGCGGACGACCGCTACGTGCTTCGAAAGCATAGACGAGCCCGTCAGCAGCTCCGACGAATAATCGATCGTCGGCGACGGCGGGTGGATAGTACACGGCACCGGCTGCGTACTGCTTCCAGACCAGGCGACCGCTCATATCCAGCGCCTGGATCGCGCCCGTTCGATCCGCGATAAAGACCAGGCCGCCTGCCGTCACCGGCGCGGTGGGTAAGTCCGAAGCGCAGACATCGGCCTGCCATTTTAGCTGGACATTCTCAGGAAGCTTCCGCAGCACGGCGTCGCTGCGGCTGTTGCCTCCGCGATACGCAGGCCAATCGCCGGACCGCTGCCCCAGGGAATCGACTTGCGGCGTGCCAGGGAAGGCCGTTCGGCGCGGCGCGGGAGTCGGTCGTTTCGCCATGCCGCCCGTCGGTGCCAAACCAATATTCCCATACAGCGAGAGCTGGCAGCCGCACATCCACGGCCCCCAATACAGCATGCCGTTGGAGACGATGACACCGTCCTGACACGGCGGTCGCATGGGCGCGATATGCTGCGCCGTGTTGGTGTACGTCATCACGCGGACCGTGCCGCCGCTGGCCCGAAAGAAAATGCTGTCGGCGCAGCCTGTGGCCCGTGTGCAGGCGCGTCGAGCTGGAAATTCGTTGAGAATCTTGCCGCTGGTGTAATCCAGCCGCACGCCGGTCGTACCTTGTTGACCCGCCGCGAAAATGGCGTCGTCGCGGAGCACCAACTGTAGATTGCCGACGGGATGGGTCCACGCCAGGTTGCCGTCGAGCGACGAGGCAACCACCATCCGTTTGCGTTGAGGTCCCGCAAAGAACAAGTACTGGTCGTTGCACTTCATGTAACAGGTGGTGGCATAGCCGGTGATGTAGTGCTGCGCCCGCTCGTTCGGTCCGATGGCCTCGAGTAAGTCGGCGGCGGAATTCTTCCAAACCAGCGTGCCGTCGGACGCGTTCAAACAACAGAGGAATTTCTCGGGGCTGTAGCAGTAGATCTGGCCGTCGCGCATGCACACGGCCCGTGAATCCAGGAATTGCTCGTCACGGTAATGCCACAACCGCTTCTTGGTCTTCAGGTCGATCGCGACAAACGTCCGGCCGAAGCCAAACGACCGCTCCGGATTCTCGTAATCGTGGCCCTTCCACATACCCCACGGCCAGTGCCCGAGTCCCCGGCGATCCGAGCGTTGGGTGTCGACCTGAATCTCCAGATTTCCGACAAGTCCATACAGAATGCCGTTTTCAATCGCCATCCACTTCCAGACCGGTCCGTCGGTTATTTCACTGGGAATGGTAATCTGGTCCGTGATGTCACCGGTCTTGGCATCGATGACCTTGCACGACTCGTGATCGCCCATGTACAGCGCGTCGTCGGTGGCGACCATGGTGTTGCGATGGATCATGAAACCGGGCGGATTCGGACGTTTCCAGAGGATAGTGCCGTTATAGGCGTTGATGCAAAGAAGTGTGTTGAGCATCTCATTCTGGTTGGCCTTGTGGGCGATATGTCCCATTGCTTTGTACATCCGCCCCCCGGCCGCAACGGTTTGCTGGGGCATCGGACTGAACTTCGGCGTGGCAATGAACTGGGTTTGAAAATTGCCACGGACAAGCTGGTCGGTCGACTGAGGGTTGTTATCCGCGCGATGATAGGGGTGACTCCAATCGTCGATGCCGGCCGGAACCGGTTTGACGAGTCGACGATCGCCGATCAAGGCCGTGGCGCGAGGACGGAGGACGCGCAGGATTTCCTCAACCGGCACCTGTGGGCGCGCCGTGGGGGCCACGCTGGCACCGTCCGCGATGTTGTCTGCCAGATGGATGGCATCAAGCTTGCCCGCTGCGACGAAGATGCGAGTGCCGAGCAGTCCGGCTTGGTCTGCCGCCTGCCGCAGCGAGGCCACCTGTCCGGCGTCGGCTGACTGAAAATAGAGCGTGGCCGCACCGGCCTTGGCCAAGGAGACCAGATGCGATGCCCCACCGTCTGGGAGATCGAGCACACAGACAATCCCTGGCGCCGTGGCGAGCGTGGTAAGATCGTCGACCGCCGTGGCATTCGGCGGAAGCACCAGTGCTGGCAGGAACCCTAGCACGACAACAAGAACGGTTGGAATCAAAGATCGCATGAACTTGACCTCCGTTGGTGGCGGGCGCGACAGTCGATGGGGGTTAGTCTACCGCTTTGGCTGCGCGGGTGCATATAATTTACCGTGTGAACAGAAGGGTTGCCGCCAACAAGGCGGTTGGCGTTTGCACGATTGGTACCCGCGGGATATCGGATGACGGTTGGCGAAAAATTAACGACGTCGATCCAGGTCATGCTGGGTAGCTCCATTCTGGACCTGCTCTGGTACGGGCTACTCGCCTGCG
>JAUIHJ010000283.1 GCA_030432015.1 bacterium | reverse complement strand
GTCGATATGCGTTAAACCGTGGATGTTTTGAACAGCGATCTGGTCATTACCCGGGCCTGCTTCGATGTGGGTTATCCCCGTGTTGGTATCGGAAAGGGTCACCTGATCGACGTCGGTTCCAAACTTGACGGTGAGGGATGCCACGTCGTCGTAGCCGATGTGGATGCCGACCGGTGCGCCGCTGAGCGAGGGCTGACCGTTATTCGCGAGACCGTTGATGCTGGTCACAAACTCGTGTTGTGTCTTTTGTGAGACGAAGATGATCGAGCTGCTGCTGGTTTTCTTTTGAACCCACGCGTTGACGTTCCCGGAATGTGTTACCGTAATCTTCGACGAACTGAGGCGGATCTCGACGGAGCTGGAACTATCGCTGAGTGTGACGTCGCTGGTCAGCGTGAGCGTGTCGTCGGTCACTCTTGTCGCTCGGTAGAGACCGTTGTTGCCAGCGTCCGTAGCGCCGACGACTTCGAACAGCGAACCGACGACAAAGCCATCGGCAAGCCAGCTGCCCCCGTCGGTTCGGGTGATCGTGTCGCGCGGATTCGGCGAGGTGAAATTGTCCTTGAAGGTGACGTCGACGGTTTGCGTCACCTCGGCAGTCGCCATGTACTGCGGATCGCGGGCGTTCATGTCGGTCACGAGTTCGTGAGCGATCGTCGTCAGGTTTTCTCTCGACGCATTGACGACGGTGTATTCCGCGAGAATGGTGTTGCCATCGAGAATCTGCCAGATGGCGCCTTCCTGGATGCTTCCGGAACCCGGCTGCAAGTGGATCGTTTGAGTTCCCGGAATTGTGCCGTCTACGGTCGCACCGGCGACGACGGCCGAACTGACGTCGCTGAACCCATCCGGAGGTTCAACGTCGGCCGGCAAGGTGTTCGTGTGGAGGATCGAATACGAGTCGTGATAGCTGATCAGTTCGGCGATCAAACTTCCGGCCTCGACGAAGCTGGAAAGTGATTTGTTCTGCTGGTCCGCCGAATCCGAAACGACCTCAATGGCAAATTTGCTGAGTTCTTTCAGGACCACGAATTGGCCGTTGATCCTGTTCTTGAGATCCTCGTACATCGCGCGATCGTTTTCGACTTTTCCTGCGGCCGTCTCTTTTTCGACTTCGTATCCGCTCCGAAACGCTTCGAGGCGATCCTGCTGCCCCTCGGCCCGGTCGGAATAGGAATCTGCGGCTGTCACTTTGGCGGTCAGATCCCTGATCAACGCCAACTTCTGCGTGTACCGTGCGTCCCTGGTCCAGTCCAAGCGGACCGTTCTCGTGAACCACCAGAGCTTGTACGTCACGGTGTACTGCCGCTTCAGTTGCGGAATCAGCGTAACCAGTTCCGACTGCGCCTGCGCCAGCGCGCCGGCGAACAGATCATGTTGAATCCGGTTAACAGCGACGGGCTGGGAAATGTCCTGGGCATCTTGTGCCAACGAGTTCTCTTGGGATCCCGCCCGCGATTCGTCAAAGATGGCTGTCGTGTATTCGGGATGGTCTTCGACGAAGCCGGTCACCTGGTCTTGTGTATCGAGGAACGAGGTCCGGAACGCACTAAAATCGAAGTCTAATTTTTTCCAGCCTCCAACGACGTTGTACGATTCGCTGGAAAGATTCACGTTGAGTCGAGTTGCACCCTGGTATTCGTACACTTCACCATCGCGAGCGGTATCGATATTCAGCCGGACACGGGCGCCGTGGTCTAGTTGGGGAACGGTGTGGGATGCGGCGTAGTCGGGGGCGCCAAGAGCCTCGTCAAAGGCGTCAAACCTGACGGCCTGGCGGTTGAGTCGTTTGATCGCCAGAACCGCGTTATCGACCGAAGTCGCGTCCACATCGCCCAGATAACGGGCATTGAAGACGCGGAAGTCGTCGACCAGTTTCACAGCAGTTTCGTAGGCCTGGCGAACGTCGTGATAGTTCTTCGTGTTCGATTGAATCGAAAGTTCGGTAAATTGGGATCTGAGCGATTTCGCTTGATACCGTGGCGTACCGACAAGGTTGGCAACGACCGCAAAATCTGCGTTCTCGATGTTTTCGCTCAGTCGCTTTACGTCTTCGAGCAAGCGGAGACTGCCGTTGCCGGTTTCCGTCGCGAAAATGGTGTAGACCGGTGCCTTGATGAATCTGGCTTCCGCACTCACGGTCGAATCGACGGGGTTGTCGGTTGATGGGTGAAGTGTCGCAAGCAGGGCATCCGCAGCCTTGATGACCTCGTCGAAGTTCTTGGAAGTACGACTTGCCTGCGCATTATCGATCGCAGTTGTCAGGTCGTTGATCTTGTTGGTGTAGAACTGTCGGAAGATCCCGGTGCCCGCCGTCTCGTTAAGGTGAGCGACCTTGATATCGACACTGGGGGTGAGTCGGAAATAGTTGGGATCGTTGGGATAGGTCGCCTCGACATCGGCGAGGGAAATATCCAACGTGCGACTAACCGGAGTGATCATCGGCGATTCGATTCTGGTGACGTCCCAGTCGAATCCTCGCGTCCCCATTTTTCCCGGCTTATCCGGCTCGACGACCGGGTTAGCGCCACGGTCTTCTGCTTTGTAGACCTCGAAAAGGTGGTCAAGCTGATCAGGCGTTAGTTTTCGCTGTCGCAACAGGCCTCGATAGATCGAAGCGGACCCTTTGTAGTCCTCCACGACCTCGTCATAAATTCTTGCCAAGGCGAGCACGTTGGCTTTGTTGGCGGAGTCGACCTGATCGGTCTTGAGCATGATCCACATATGCTCGTCGTCGTCCAGCTTTCCACCACCCAGTCGGCGGCCGTTCGGCGAATTGAAAGCCTCGACAAGCAGCGAATAGAGCGATTTGTCCCGCAGGATATCGCGGATGCCGTCGAGATATTGTTTCGAGCGATTGTCATTGCTGACACCGCTCAGGCCGTAATCCTCCTTGAACTTGCGATCTGGGTTTTCGAAAAACTCTTGAATTTCAATAAGCCCGCCCAGGATGTCCCAGTCGCGGCTGACCTTATTGCTGTCGCCCCAATCAATGTACGTCCGGGTCCGAAATGGGAGCCAGTAGGAATCGTAATCGCGGTACTCCAGGCGAGTTCGTACGCCATAGTCGTCGTTCAAGCGTTTGAGGATTTCGTCCGTCACATAGCTGTGCGTCCTGAAGGCTGACGTCGGTTCGCTATCTGGGCCCTGTTCGTAATAACGCGCCCTGACATACAGCTTGATATGGTTGTTGAGCAATTCCTGATCGCGATCCTTCAAGAGCGCGATCGTGTCGTCGACCGCTTTGTCGAACTCCGTCTGAAGGTCAGTGGTGGCGGCCTCGATATTGTTGAGCAACTCGGTTGCAGCAAAGTCTCGATAGGCGACGAGATCCTGCTCGTTGACGTCCATAGCCTGTTCGCCGTACGGCACGGCGGCTTCTTTTAACTCGGCTTCGAGCAGAGCATTCTCTGTAGCCGTGATGCCTTGCAGGCCGAGCGCGTTGGTAATGCGGCTTAGTTTCTCGAATTCGGTCGTATGCTCGAGGACCGTCTTGTCGATGTCGACAGCTCGGCCGGTTGGGTCGGCACTGTCGTCGATGATAATCCGGTCGTCAGCGCCGTCGTCGCCGAACAGGTAGAGCGATCCGCCAATTTGGTCGACCAACCCCTGGCTTCCGACCGTGATTGCGTCGTTGCCGGCGCCCGCGTGAACGACGGTCTCCGCTTGCACCCGTTCGAGGAAAATGTTGTCGACGTTGTCGTTGCCGTCGATGTTCAGCCGACCGCGGAACTCGAGGTTATCGACATGCAGTGATGTCTCGGAAATATTCGCCTTGTTGCTCAATTGGAGGTCGACTGTCCTGATCGCGGAAAAATAGACCTCGGGCTCGTCGCCGTCAATTTCGAGAGTGCTCATCGCGGCCGTCTGATCGACCACAATGTCGGTGATCGCGCCGGGACTGATGGTGGCTGTCAGATCCGCGGTTGTCTTGAACGATAGCCCAGTGAGGTCCTTTACGATGGTCTTGCTGTTGCCGTCAAAAACAATCAGTTCCGTGTGTTGCGCTTCGATGTCAAGCGGGACTCCACCTTTGCTGATCCCCGTGAGTTCATAGAGCCTTTCGCCCAGGTTCGCTCGACTCGGATCCGGGTGAGGGATTCCATCAGCTCCGCCCTGTTTCAACCATTGCAGCGCGAGATCGTTTCGTGCCGCGAAATCCAGTAACTGCTCGCGCGCCGAAACGACCCTGTCCCGAGTTTGAATTCGATATTCCTCACCAGCGGACTCGAATGTCACAGCCAGCAGGTCTTTGGCGGTAAGAGTTTCATGGTCGTCGAGAATCTCGATGTGCTGAGCCACGAACTCAATGGCCGTGCCATTCTTGGTGATACCGACGAGCTCGTGATAGTCCATTTCGGACTCGTCAGGATTGTCGACGATGACCCACGCGAGTTCGAGATCCTGTTCGTCCGGCATCGCAAGTTTGATGAGTTGCTCAGCCGCGGTCAGGTCGCCATCGATTTTGCTTTGAATGTTGAAATAGGCGAGACCGGCGGGAATTGTGATCTCCAGGTCGTCATCTGATTGTGTAAGTGCCTGGATCGTATTGAGGCGTATCGGCTGAATGGCGCGATCGTAGCGATCGGTAAATCGGATGTAATCCGTCACCGCGCCTTTGAGCAACTCCTTGGCCTCGTCTCCCTCGCTGTCGTCGGCCTCAATAAGTGTCTGCGTAAAGTCGTTTTGGGTACTCTCGAGCCCGATCTTGTCCAGATCCCAGGTGACGTTCTTCTTCAACAGTTCGCTGTCGCTCAGGCGTAAATGTTCGTTGCCTTGGGTGAGGTTAAATTCAATCCTGTCGTTTAATCCGCCGCCCCCCTCAATCAACACGGGGGACTTGAATGCGCTGAGATCGTACGACGCGGGCATGGTGATCGACGTTGCATATGCCGGGTTTTCAACGATGAAGGGCGTCACGCGACCAACCTCGTTCACTTGGAAGAACGGCAAGCCGTCGATTTCGTCGAACTGAATGAAATCACCCAACGCGTCGGTCTTGACTTCAAAGCCTTGGACCGTGGAGAAGAAGATGTCGGAATTCTTCGGGAAGCTTTGTTGGATTTCCTGTGCTGGTCCCCCGACGAATATCGTGTCGCTGCCCGAACCGGCCTTGATGACCATGTCTCCGATGACGCCCATGTCGACGCCGTAGAGATAAATGGTGTCGTCGCCACCGCCGGCCAGAAGTTGCAATCGCTCGATATTGAGCAGCTTCTGCAGTTTGACGCCAGCTCCGTAGATACGTTGCACGGGCTTCCCGACTGCGGCACCCAGCACTGGGGTGCCGAGCGGTGCGTTGATCGTGATGGTAAACAGGCCAGCAGCCGCCTCAGTCACGGTGGCGCGATTCGCGCCGATGCTTGCGAAGCTTTCCAGCGTCGCTTCAATCGTGGCCGCGTCCGCTTCGATCGGCAGGGTGGCATTCACTTCTCCATCGGCGAGAACGAAGGAGGTGCCTGCCGCACCGTTTACGGTCAATGTGTATCTTTTAACGTTCCCGGTAATCGACGGTGCCGACAAGCTGACGCTTGAGTTTTCGGCATAGACGTAGAATGTGTCGCTCAGCACCGTCCCGACCAGGCTCACGGAGTCGAACCCGGCGCCACCATCGATTGCGACATTGGCGTTGGCGACGTAGACCAGCGTATCGCTGTCGATTTCACGTGTGTCCAGCGAGGTGTCGGTGCCCAGACCACTATTTTCGCCGAAGGTGCCGCTGACTTTGGCCGTCTTTGACTCGAGATCGATCACTTCGTCTTCTTCGTCGACGGTTAACAGCGCTTTGACCAGGAACGTGTCGTCGCCGTTGTCGCCGAAGAGATTAATGTCGGCGATGTTGTGGTTGACCTCGAAGTAGTCGTCGTCGTCCCCTCCATAGTAGGTTGTTCCGTTGAAGCGGGCACCGTTGGTGATCTCTTTGACAATGGTGATAATCTGCCCCTCGACCAACACCTCTTCCGTCTCGATTACGGAGCCGATATAGAATTCGTCGTTTCCCTCGTTGCCGAAAATGTCGATCTTGGTCGAAGTGTCGTCGGAGATAATCTTGTCGGGGCCTTTACCGGCAAAGACGGAGATCTGTTCGACGGTTGCGTAATTGATGACTTGGAAGTTCTCACCGCCATGTAATTTGGAAACGTTGACCTCCATCAACGCCTCCTCGTCATCGACATCTTGAGCAATAAAGTCTGCAGAGTCTGCACTGAAGTGTCCAACAATCAGGCCGTCGCCGTGTTCGCCGAACCCGAGGTAGCGACTCTCTTTGAACGCGCGGTCGTCATCCTGATTGGGGACGTACACCGTGTCGAGTTGAATCGTGTCACCGACGGTTTCGTTGTTGCTGCCCTTGAAGATCAGTTGATCGATGCCGCTGGCACCGGTGTCGCGAATGTCAAAGAACTGCTGCCCGCTGACTCCCGTGGATAACTCGAGTTCGTAGGTGTCGCCCCCCTTGTCGCCGTCGAGGAGTCCGCTCTCTGACCAGCCAGAAACCACGAAACGGTTCGCACTATCGAAGCCGTACAACTCGACGTCCTCGAAGATTTTGGCGAACGTTTCCCGCTCGTCGCCGAACTGATCGTGGATCAGGGTGTCGTCGATCCGCAACGACCTGTCGGTTAGCCAGAAGTCGGCGTCGCGCGACTCGATGAGTGTGTCGTGGTCAACGAGTACGTTCTGATTGGCGTCGGCGACATCGTTGAACTCGTAGAATTCATCGACACCTGCGCCGCCGGTCACTCGATCCGAACCCTTCCCACCGATGATCACATCGACCAGATCGGGCAGGTTGGAACCAATGATTCGATCGTCATCGATTCCGCCATCGAGGTAAAGCCTGTCAACGATGGCAAACGTCACCCCGGTTGCATCGATGTGATCATTCCCTCCGAAGGCGTTCAAGCGGGAATAGTCGGTCGCTTCCAGGTCGAAGACGTCGACGATGACGCGGCTGCGGAACTGACCGGTATTGGTCTTGAGAGGCTCACCCAACGCGTCCGTCTCAAGTTGTTGGTAACGTAGCGCCGGTGCTGCGCTCCCGTCGACACCGATGCCCAGAATGGTACTGACACGATAATCGTCATCGCCGGTGCTGCCTTGGACTTCGATGCGATCGCCGCTGTTGTCTGCGGTGACCTGAAAGACGTTGAACATTTCCGTGCCAAGGTCGGACTGGAACGATAACGATCCGGTGCCCGACGATCGTTGCAACTCGCCGGACGGGGCGAGGAGGCCGTCGATGCGGTAGGCGTTGGCCTCCGTGTCAAAATTGACGCTCAACGTGCCGATGCCCGTGAGCGTGCGCAGCTCGCGCTGCATGGACGCGGCCGTGTTGGCGTTGTTGCTGTCAATCGAGATCAGGCCGGAAGCGACACCACCCGGTCCGAATTGTAGACGGAATTGCTGTCCGGTCTGACCAGTGAGGGCGATGAAACGAGTCGCCGTGGACGTTGCGGTGACCCCGGCGACACTTGCGCGGTCCAGTTGGAGTTCCTGGTCCGTGGCACTCAATCCGGTCACAATATAGGCATCGTGCGTGGCGTCGAATTCAGCGCTGACTCCATTGTCACCCAACAGCATGCGGAGGGCGGTTTGAATGGCCTCGGCTGTGGCCGCTGTGTCCACTTTGGCGGATTGTACATTTGCACTGATGGCTTCGGGTGTGTCTCGCTCATCCGAAATCGTGATGACGTCGTTGGTGGCTGAGGCCACGAAATCGGTCTGCTCATTGAGCTTGCTGGCCAGCGCTGCCGCAACCGTGGTGAGGGTTTCAGCGGATGGGTCGACGATTGTGTAGCTCGCCAGTATCTCGTTTTCATCGTCAACAATCTGCCAGACGGCATTCGCCAGGATGTTCTCAGTTCCAATCAGCGTGATTGTCTTGGCGACGTCAGTGGGAGCGCCGGACAGCGTTCCGGCGACCGCCTCGGCCCGCGTGTCGATCACGACGGTGATTGGTTTGGAAGGTGCACCTCCGTCGCCGAAGCGCAAGTGAATCTCCGGCCCCACGTCGTTCGTTCCATCCGGCACGAAATTCAAATGGAATGCTTGCGCAGTGGTCGAGATTGCCGTGACGGTGTCGCTTCCGACCGCCTCAAGAGGTTCTTGATCTTCAACAAACCCGGTCGCTTGATACTCGCCGACACTTGCGCCGGGGCTCACCATCACGGCGCTAAAGTCGCCCAATCCGTGAATCGCCGTTTGGATCGCACTGGCGGTCAGCGCAGGGGTACGACCAATTGTGATCTCATCGCTGACCTCGCCACCGCCACCAAATCGCAGTCGGAACGATTGGCCATCGACTCCGGTTAGGGTAAAGTTCTGGATCGAGTTCTCGTTAGCAGTTGTTTCGATGCTCACTGTGGGCAGGGATTGCAACGCTTCTTGGAATTGTCCAAAGTTGACAATGTAGGTGTCGGGAATCGTTCCTGGTGTCACGGATTGCGACCCGAGGAATGCGAGAGCCGATTGCAACTCCGTGGCAGTATCAGTTGCATTCGCACCGATGGTGATTGCGTTGGTCGGGCTGCCCGTTTCGCCGAGTTGCAGTTTGAATACTTGCCCCTGGTCTCCTTCCACGACCAGCTGCTGCGTGTGCCTGGCGGCGAAGGTTACACCCGCATCCGCTGTGTCGAGCTGTAGCAACACGGCGTCGAGACCAGTGACGTTGTACGTGTTGTTAATCTCGTCAAAGTTGACCTCGATCAACTTGTCGGGGAGTAACTCCAATAATGCCTCTTGAATGTCGAGGGCGGTGCCGCCGCCCTCGACGCCGCCTTGCCCATCGTTGAAGAACGATATCACACGGGTCGGCGCGCCGCTGCCGCCCACCTTTAAGGTGAATTCCTGGCCGGCTGATCCGGTGAAAGTGAGTTCTTGCAATGCCGTGCCGAAGACCTGGAGATCGGCCTCGGCCAGCCTGAGGTCATCGACCGCGCCGCGGAGCCCACGAACTCGCAGCACATCGCCATACGTGTACTTATTCTCTTCCTGACGGTGCCAAAGTTGCTGCTGATAGGTCGTGTAGAGGACGTTGACGCCGCCGAGCACAACGCCGCTGCCAATGGAGCCGAGCTGGTCGGAAAGGGTCGCTCCGGTGCTGTCGTATTGAATGACCCAAGGATCCGCCATCGTGCCGGAACCGGTGATGTCTTCGACGGAAAAGATCGCTTCCAATTCCTCAAGCGACTGCTTGATCCGTGCGGGTGCCGTCGCCGTGTCGATAACCGGAACCATCACTTTTTCTAGTGTGGCATGCAAATTGTCGCTTTGGGCCAGACGTTGACTTGCGTCGATCGTCAATACCGCGTCACTGACAGCCGCGAGTCGGAAGACGCCATTGTTATCGGGGTGGGAATGTTTTGAGATCCGTATCTCGTCGCCGGGAGCAAAGCCATCGTCGAGCCAACTGCCGCCATCCGTTCGGGCAATCGTATCGGCGTTCGCGCCGTTTTCATCGATCTCGACGTTGAGGGAAACGGAGATGACTTGCCCGAGTGCGACTGTTCCCAGAGTAAGGGGAAAGTCAGTGCCGCTGAAGCCGCTGTCGAGGTAGAGTTCATCCCGGTACGTCGTTCTGATCACCTCCTGCTTGACGATGGAAGTGGTGTCGTCCGCGTTAACGACCGTCACATCCACGAGCGTTAGGTCCGGATCGGTGGAAGTGATCTCATCGGTAAGCGTCGCCCCCGTACTGGTGTATTCAATAACCCAGGGTGCATCCTCAAGTCCAAAACCCTCCACCTCGCTGACGGTGGCAATTTGGCTGAGGCGTTCCAACTGCTCGCGGAGACCGACCCTGCCTTGGTCCGATTCGATGGGCGGG